>JADDYF010000401.1 GCA_015712185.1 Bacteroidales bacterium | reverse complement strand
ACACTGAAACCGCGGATGCAAATATTGCTACAGAAGAAGTTAAAACGGCAGGGACCGGAATCACTGCACCAGCTGATACCGCTATTCCCGGAACACCTCAGCCTCCTGAACCAGAACCTCCCGTCTCAACTGAAGCGGATATTTATTTACTGATCACCGGCAGTTTTAAGTCAGAGCAAAATGCACAGGAATGGGCTGACAGATTAAAGGCAGACGGATATTCTCCTGAAATACTAAATGCTCCAAATGGTTTTTACCGTGTCAGTGCGATGAGATGCAACGGTCTGGAAGCTGCCGTAAACATGAAGACCAGTCTGTCTGTGAAATTTCCCGGAGCCTGGTACAAGAAAATCTGAATATTACCTCACCCGATAACTTTTACTCTGCGAGAAGCAGATGGTAATGCATAAGTCATTTGATAATACTCCCGTTATTCACTTTTCCTTCGGGTGCAACAATAAACAGCCGGCCGTCCTTATCCTCAGCCATCAGAATCATTCCTTTCGATTCAATACCCTTGATCTTTCTTGGTTCGAGATTCGCAACTATCGATATCTGTTTACCAATAAGTGACTCGGGTTCAAAATATTCGGCAATCCCTGAGACAATGGTACGGACATCAATTCCGGTATCGATCTTTAGTTTCAGAAGCTTGGTGGTTTTCGGTACTTTTTCAGCTTCAAGGACTGTCGCAGTTCTCAGATCGAGCTTAGTAAAGTCGTCAAAAGAAACGGAGTCCTTGGCCGGAGCTAAAATCATAGCTGCTGATTCGTTTGTTTTCTTTGTCGCCATCAGCTTATCCACCTGCCTGATTATCTCATCATCTTCAATCTTTTCAAAAAGCAAACCGGGTTTATTGATCTTATGTCCTGTCTTCAGCAGGTTGGTTTTGCCTGCTTCATTCCAATCCAGTCGGCTTATGTTGAGCCATGTTCTAAGTTTTGCCATTGAGAAAGGAAGAAACGGTTCAAGGATTATTGTGATGTTAGCGGTTATCTGAAGGGCGATGTTCATGATGGTTTTTACACGCTCCGGATCGGTTTTAATGACTTTCCATGGTTCGGCATCAGCAAGATACTTGTTCCCGAGTCTTGCAACATTCATTGCTTCTTTAAGTGCTTCCCTGAATCTGAAGGTTTCAAGACTGTTTTCAACATTTTCCTTAAGTCCTGGCAATTCTTTAAGAACTGACTCGTCTTTAGGATCAGCTTTTCCCACCGGCGGTACATTACCGTCATAATAATTATTTGTAAGTACAAGGGTTCTGTTTACAAAATTTCCAAGGATGGCAACAAGCTCATTGTTATTACGTGCCTGGAATTCTTTCCATGTGAAATCATTATCCTTTGTCTCCGGTGCGCTTGAGCAGAGCGCATATCTTAATACATCCTGCTTCCCCGGAAAATCCTCGAGATATTCGTGAAGCCAAACCGCCCAGTTTCTTGACGTTGATATTTTGTCGTTTTCAAGATTCAGAAACTCATTGGCAGGAACATTCTCAGGCAGTATATAAGTACCTTCAGCCTTCAGCATAACCGGGAATATGATACAGTGAAACACTATGTTATCTTTCCCGATAAAATGAACCATTTTGGTCTCATTATCCTTCCAGTATTTTTCCCAGTCAGGTGTCAGTTCCTTTGTAGCTGATATATATCCGATAGGGGCATCAAACCACACATACAACACTTTCCCTTCTGCATTCTTAACCGGAACCGGGACTCCCCAGTCGAGGTCACGGCTCACTGCCCTTGGCTGCAGTCCCTGGTCGAGCCACGATTTACACTGGCCATAGACATTTGTTTTCCATTCCTTATGATCTTCGAGAATCCATTTTCTGAGCCAGGGTTCATACCTGTCAAGCGGGAGATACCAGTGCAGTGTTTCACGCAGGACGGGCTTGCTTCCGGATACTGTGGAATGAGGATTTATCAGGTCTGACGGGCTTAAGGAAGTTCCGCATCGTTCACACTGGTCACCATATGCGCTTTCATTACCGCAATGCGGACAGGTACCCATTATATAGCGATCAGCCAGGAAGCACCCTGCCTCCTCGTCGTAATACTGTTCGGTAGTCTTTTCTGTGAATTCACCGTTATTATACAGCTTAAGGAAAAACTCTGAAGCTGTTTCGTAATGTATTTTATTTGAGGTACGCGAATAAATATCGAAGGCTATACCAAAATCCTCAAATGCTTTCTTATTGACAGCATGATACCTGTCTACAATTTCCTTCGGTGTAACTCCTTCATTACGTGCTTTTAATGTTATTGGAACCCCATGCTCATCTGACCCGCAGATTGAAATTACATCTTCTCCCCGCAACCTGAGGTACCTCGAATAAATATCAGATGGCACATATACCCCGGCAAGGTGGCCAATATGAATAGGTCCGTTGGCATAGGGCAGGGCAGAAGTGACAAGGTATCTTTTAAACTTCTTCATAATATTGATAATGAAGTATTAGCAATTTTTTAAACGAACAAAGATAATAAAAAATGGTGCAACGGATATTAATCCATAGCTGACGGGAGTGCACGATTGCACGACAGGAGTTCAGAGGTATATTTGTAAAAAGTAACATTAAACACTACTTTTACTGATATAACTGAATATGCCTGCAAAAAAGATCCAGCCACCGTTTCTGAAGCCGGGTGATGAGGTAGCTATTGTCTCACCTGCATTTGCTGTGGAAGAAACTGTCATTACCGATGCCGTCCGCCTTCTGGAAGACTGGGGGCTTAAAGTTAGGACAGGCAGGAATGTATTAAACCGGAACGGACCGTTTGCGGGTACCGATTATGAAAGACTCTCTGATTTCCAGGCAGTGACCAGCGACAGAAAGGTTAAAGCAGTATTCTGTTCGCGGGGCGGTTATGGGATGCTGAAAATTATTAACAGGATTGATTTTACTCAGATCAGGAGATATCCAAAATGGTATGTAGGCTTCAGTGATATTACAGTTCTTCATCTGTGGCTGAGTGAAATATATAACCTGGTTTCCATACATGGAGAGATGCCATTAAACTATACAAATCCGGAGAGGCTGCCCGGATCACTGGAATCGCTTCATCAGGCATTGTTTGGTGATCTGAAACCGATAGAGTGGAAAGGCGAGTTTATAAATCCACGGATGGCCGCCGGTATAGTCACAGGAGGAAATCTGTCGCTTATATACAGCCTGAAAGGGACAGCCGGTCAGCCAAAAACGAAAGGCAGGATACTTTTTATCGAGGATATCGGAGAATACTATTATCATATCGACAGGATGATGACCTCATTAAAGCTTGCCGGCATGCTTGACGGGTTATCAGCACTGATAGTCGGCGGATTAAGTAAAATGGAAGAAACGAAAATACCCTGGGGAAAGAGTGCGGAGGCTACTGTTGCAGAGATAGTAGCCGGTGGTAACTTCCCTGTACTGTTCAATTTCCCGGCAGGTCATATTCCAGATAACCGTGCACTCTATATAGGGAAGGAAGCCAGGATAAGCATTAAAGGAAAGTCCGCGAAGCTTGCATTTCTGAAATGATCAGAATGCCGAAAGCAGGAGATCAAGGTCTTTTGACAGAACACCGAATTTCTGACCGAGGGTTTCATTAGTAAGGATACCGTTATAGAGATAGACACCATTTCGCACACCGGGATCATTCTTGAGAAGCTGTGTTATCCCTCCGGTGTCTGCCATTTTCTGCAGCAGTGGTGCAAATATATTACTGAAAGCAATTGTTGCTGTCCGGGCAACTCGCGACGGAAGATTCCAGGCCGAAAAATGTATCACACCATGCTTCTCGAAGACGGGGTCTTTCAATGCCCTGCACTCAGTAGTCTCGATACAACCACCCCTGTCAATACTCAGGTCAATGATGACAGATCCCTTCTTCATAGTCCGGACCATCTCTTCAGTGACATAATACCATGGCCTGAGATCTTCAAGCTCTATAGCACCAATCAGGACATCGGCTGATTTTAAGGCTTTCTTTAGTACCTGCTGGTGGAACACTGACGTCTGAAGCCTGTGACCTATCAAATTTTCAAATTTTTTGAGCTGCTGAAGGGAGTTATCGAATATTTTGACCTGTGAACCAAGTCCGATGGCTGCCTTTGCAGCAAATTCACCTGCAGTATTGGCTCCAAGGATAACCACCTCGGTAGGAGTAACACCTGTAATTCCACCCAGAAGCACACCTTTTCCGCCGTGATGGTTACTCAGATAATCGGAGGCAATCAGAATGGACGCAACACCGCTTATTTCACTCATTGACTCGATCACAGGCAGCACTCCGTTGCTGTCGCGGATTTTCTCAAATGCAATTGCAGTAACTTTCTTCCTTATGAGCTTTGAAAGCGTGTCTTCACTCATCTTGAGGACATTCAGGTATGACATAACCACCTGGTTCCCTTTCAGATAATCTGTTTCCTTCTCATTAATTGGCGCAACCTTGATGACTACATCCGCGCTGAACACTCTTGCCGGGGAATCTGTTATTATTGCCCCGTTCTCACTATAGTCTTTGTCGGTATAGTTCGCACCCAGCCCGGCACCCTTCTGAACGATTACTTCATTATCGCTTTCAACGAGTATGTTTACTGCTTCGGGAGAGAGTGACACTCTTTTCTCATCATCCTTATTATCGCCTGGTATTCCGATTGAAATCCTCCTGAAGCGGACAGCGGTTTCGAGATGTTCTTCTTTTGGCATGAATGCTCCATCGCCAAAATTTACTTTTCCGCTTTTTCCTTTGTCGTTCATCTTGGTAAAGGGGTTATTTTTTCAAAGTTAAAAAAAATGCAATACAGGAGCAAAATAAGATGTTAATAGCCTGTTTCCAGTATGCGCATTTCGTCCTTTGAAACTGTGATTCTGACAACTACAACTTCTTCAGGAAGCACCCCGCTTACCTGTTCGGGCCATTCAATAAAACAGTACGACATCCCCGAAAGGTATTCTTCAATACCGGAATCAAATATCTCATCCCGGTTCTTTATCCTGAAAAAATCAATATGATATATTTTTTCTCCCTTTATTGTTCTGTATTCATTTGCCAGAGTAAAAGTCGGACTGCTTACCGGATCAACTGCGCCAAGCTCCTTGCAGATCGCTTTGATTATTGTTGTCTTCCCTGAACCCATCGGCCCGTGGAAAGCAAACACCCTTTTTCCTGATGTGTATCTTAAAAGTTTCCTTGCAGCTGCCGGCAGATAACTTTTGTCTTTTATCAGGATCTTCATAAAATCTGAACGTAATTATGAAACAGATTCCAGAGTTGCAACAGGCAGCATCATCTCCTGCATCGAAATACCCCCATGCTGGAAAGTGTTCTTGTAATAGCTTGCATAATAATTGAAGTTGTTCTGGTAAACCAGAAAATCTTTATTGAGGGCAAAAATATATCTCGAACTGATGTTGGTTTTCGGGAGAAGTGCTTTTTCGGGATACTTGAGTTCGAATACCTGTCTTGGATCATAATCGAGATTCCTTCCCATTTTATAACGGAGGTTGGCCGATGTTTTTCTGTCGCCAATGACTTTCACCGGATTCTGTACCCTTATTGTTCCGTGATCGGTGCTGAATACTATCCTTACCTGGTATGTGGAAAGGATATTGAGCATTTCAAACAGGGATGAATGGATAAACCATGAGCGTACAAGACTTCTGTACGCTGATTCATCATCTGCTATATCTCTTATCAGTCCGATTTCAGTGCGGGCATGTGAAAGGATATCGACAAAATTATAAACCAGAATATTGATATCGTTTTCAAGCATCTGCCTGATTTTTTCATTCACCTTCCTTGCTTCTGCCGCATTGCTGATCTTGCTGTATGTCCACCTGAAATTCAGCCTGCTGCGTTCAAGAAGTTTTCTGAAGAGTTCCTCTTCAAAATTGTTTTTTCCTTCTTCTTCATCATCATTTATCCATAGCTGAGGCATCGAGTCTGCAATCTGCGACGGCATCATTCCGGCAAAGATTGAATTGCGGCTGAACTGGGTAGCTGTGGGAAGGATACTGAAATAGATGTCCTCCTCAATTATCCTGTACAAACCTGCAAGTTCGGCAGAGATTGTTTTCCACTGATCGAACCGCATATTATCGATAAGAATAAAAAACAAAGGTCTGTTTTTGCTGATAAGCGGGAAGATCTTTTTTGTCAGCAGGGAAGGTGAAAGAACAGGGTTGCCGGGATTTGCAGGATTCAGCCAGGAAATGTAACTGTTCATTACAAAACGTGTAAAAGAATTGTTGGCTTCATTTTCCTGCATCTTCAGAATTTCATCCATCCCCTGGTCAGAAGACTTTTCCAGTTCAGTTTCCCAGAAGGTTATTTTCCTGTAAAGCTCTGTCCAGTCGCTGATAGTGCGGGCATTGGCAATCATATTCCCGATACGGGTGAATTCCTGCCTGTAGTCGGTTGTCGTTTTTGCAGTTACAAGCCGTTTCTGGTCAACGATCTTTTTGATCGCAAGAAGTACTTGTTTTGGTTTTACAGGTTTTATCAGGTAATCAGCAATCTCCGAGCCAATGGCAGCTTCCATGATATCTTCCTCCTCGCTCTTCGTAATCATTACAACAGGGATATCTGTACGAACCTCCCTGATCAGCCTGAGAGTCTCGATACCGCTGAGCCCCGGCATATGTTCATCGAGAAAGATCACATCATACGAATTATTCTTTACCAGATCAATAGTATCATTGCCATTGGAACAAACGTCAATCTCATAACCTTTCTCTTCAAGGAAATAAATATGAGGTTTCAAGGCCTCAATTTCATCATCAGTCCACAGAATTCTTATTTTTCTCATTCCCTGAAGAAGGTTTCAATAAGAAAACAAAGGTAATTCACTTTTGGTAATTTTACTTTTCAGTGAGATAGTTCTCGATAAAAAAAAGCTGGTATCGTTCCGGATTCTGATCGCTGTTGAGAACCTTAAGATTTTCATTGCTTATAAGAAATGTCATCATCCTGGTCCCGGATGGATTCCTGACCAGCTCAGCCGTTGGGAAAGAATTATAATATCTGAGGGACTCTGAGAAGTTTTTAAAACCCGAAACGGTAATAATAATATATTTCTTGTCGGTAACTACTCCTTCTGTCCTGTAGCTGTTGTTTGTAAAGTTGTCAATGTTATAACTGATTACGTCGAATGTAGCCTGGTTGATGTTAAATGCTGGATCGAGGATAATAAGTGCAAAAATATGGGAGACAGTAGTATCGGCAATAAATAATTCAGCTGCAATTTCCTTATCTTCCTCAATCTTCAGTTCAGGCATTTCCTGGTTGAGGAATGCAATCATATCTGAAGCTTTTTTACTTTCATCAGTCCCCGGCCATAATTTGATCAGACTGGAGAGTTCATCCCTGAAACTCCTTTCGTCCCTTATTTTTGCAACGGAATATGCCCTCAAAAGCAGAAACTTCGGAACAAGGACATCCTGACTAAATTTTTTAACTGCCTCATCGCAGATGGATACCGAAGCAATGAAATTTTCATCGATAAAGGCTTTATAAGCTTCCTGATAAAGCTGTTCAGCCATTTTCAGATCAGCTAACTTTTTTGCATAGTATTCAGGATCGGACAGGATACTTGCATATTCTGTCGTCGGGTACTTTTCGAGCAATCGCTGTCGGTAAGCTTCAGATTTTGAGGTTTTGTTCTCTTTATTCAGATTATAAAGGAAGTAGAGTGCCTGTGGAACAAGTTCACTTGCAGGGTATCGGCTGATGAGCTTTTCAAATAACTCTGAAGCCTTTGCAATGTCATTCATCTTTTCGTAATAGACTGTGCCGGCATTGAGATAAGCTCCGGCAATTCTGCCATTTGAAGCTGCCAGCAACGAGTCATTCAACGGGAGATTCCTGAGGTAGAACTCTGGCTTTTTATAATCAAGCACTGCAGTCGATGTATCAGAGTCTGGCTTTTCAGCACCATTCAATTCAGTGACAGACTGTGTTGTCGTCACCCTGGCTTTGTTAGAGCGTCTCCAGTTATCCTCAAGCCTTCTTTCACCCCAGCGGCGCCTGAACTCCGACCGCCCGAAAGAAAGGGCTGACTGGTTATAGAAATACCATTTGCCTTCCTGTTCTATATTTCCCTGGAAACGCCTCTCATTCTCATAATACTGGCCAAGGTTGTACCGGTCGGAATATTCCGACGGTTTACCTTCAATTTCAGCTTTGGTAATTGAGCTGATTATGGATGAAATGAGTGCATCTCTTTCAGATTCAGGCATTAATGCAACTCTTTGCAGACTGTCCTCATCCTGGATTATCGTCAGTTGGGAAACCAGAGCATTAAGATCCTGCGATTTTAGTTTTAGCAGTTGATAATCGGGATGTTTTTCGCTTAGGAAATATACGGTGCTGTCGTAATATTTACCGGCTCTTATAAAATCGGGCTTATTGTAAAAGTAGTTCGCCAGAGCAAGGTATGATCTGCCTTTCTGATTTTGATTCCGCGACGGAGCTGAAGCTGATTTTCTGAAAAATTCAAGGGCTTCTGCCTCGTTTCCTTCTTTCATTGATAAGTTGCCTAACGCAAAGTAGATCTGGTCAAGGAATTCTTTGTTCTTCGAATCCTTTAGCATCTTTTCAAGCTCTCTGCTTATTTCGCCGGGATTCCCTGAGCTGACATCAAAAACTCCCGCTATATTTATTCTTGCATTAAATACAACGTCATAAGGCGGGTTCATTTTTATCACTTTTCGGTAAAGAGAAATTGCATCAGATGGATTTCCCGTTTGCTCATTCAGCTGTGCAAGGAGGTAGGTAAGCCTGTATTTTGTCCTTTTGCCTGCTACAAAATCGATTGCCTTCTCAAGCGGATCGATTGCTTCGGAATATTTTTTTTGTTTTATGAAAAGGTCGGCCAGAGTTGTATAGTACATTGCTCTGAACACCCTTGATGACTCCCCGTCAATTTCGATTTCACTTAATATCCTGTAAGATTCACTGTATTTCCCTGTTTCGTTGTAAATCCTCGAAAGCCAGATTGATGATTCCATTTTGATTGCAGGATCGTTGGCCTCCAGAATACAATAATCGAATACAGCAGAAGCTTCATTGTACTCATGCTTGTAGAAGCGCGACCTGCCAACCAGGAAGTAACTGTCATCAACCCATTCGTTATACTCTTTACGGTCAAGCAGATCCCTTTCAATGTCGGCATCACGTCCTCTTCCTTTTTCCTCGGGTTTTGCTGTAATAGACTTCAGCGAAATAACTTTTGAAGCTTTCTGGATAGCTTTTTCCATATCGGAAGAACAGAGGGATGGAGTTGATGGATCGCTGTATTCAAAAACTCTAAGCAATTCAGCGTAGTCGTCAGAGTAGCCGTTTATTATCTTCATCAAACCGGCCTTAAAACTCTCATAACCATTAAAATATATGTTGAATCTCGAAGTCAGCCCATGATAAAACCTGGTTGTTCCCGTGTTCTTTTCCACCGAGCAACCGGCAAGGACCAGAACAAATCCAGTGAGAAACAGGTATTTATATGATGCTTTAAGTGAAGCCAATAGAAAACTTTTAATACTATAAACTGACTAACTTAAAGTATAGTATTTCATAAGCAAATAAAATTGGGCACACCAGGGATGTCAGGCCGAAATAACTCTTTTTATCTCCGGCACCTCTTTTATAATTGCCTGTTCAACTCCGGCTTTAAGAGTCTGCATACTGAAAGGACAACCGTGACATGCACCGGTCAACTTTACTTTTACCGAAAAATCATCTGTTACATCAATAAGCTCAATATCCCCGCCATCAGACTGAAGATAGGGCCTTATTCTCTCAAGTGCTTTTATAACACGCTCTTTGATGTTTTTAATTTCTGTCATATAATCAGGATTAATGTTTGTTAATGTTGACTTTTTTTGTTGGCTGCAGTTCAATATTCCTTTTACTGGTTACAGCCAGTAACACGCCTGCAAGTGCCATGAAAGCCTGACCTGCTGGTGAATCATCAAGTGCAGCAGGAAGGCCTTTGTCTCCGCTTTCACAGATACTCTGTACCAGGGGTATCTGGCCAAGGAGCGGGACACCTGTTTTTTCAGCCAGGATTTTGCATCCTTCCTTCCCGAAGATATAATATTTGTTCTGAGGCAGCTCGGCAGGCGTGAACCAGGCCATGTTCTCAACCAGACCAAGAATAGGCACATTTATTTTGTCGCTCCTGAACATCGAGATTCCCTTTATTGCATCGGCAACCGCCACTTCCTGAGGTGTGCTGACTATAATTGCACCTGTGACGGCTACTTCCTGTACCAGAGTGAGATGTATATCACTTGTTCCCGGCGGGAGATCAACCAGCAGGAAATCAAGGTTGCCCCAGTCTCCCTGTGCCAGCATCTGTTTCAGAAAGTTCGATGCCATCGGTCCTCTCCAGATAACTGCATCAGCCGGATCAACGAAAAATCCCGTTGAAAGCACTTTTACACCATATTTCTTCAGTGGGACTATCAGATCGGTATTTTTTTCGCGTTTCACCTCGGGCTTGTATTTTTCTGCATCAAACATCATGGGTATTGAAGGGCCGAAAACATCTGCATCGAGGAGTCCGACATTAAAATCCATCCGTGCAAGGGCGATCGCCAGATTGACTGCAACTGTTGTCTTGCCCACTCCTCCTTTTCCTGATGCAACAGCAATTATATTGGTTACATCCGGCAGGATGATATCCAGTATCGGAACCTCCTTCGAAACCACTGACTTTGGACGTATCTCGATGGAAATAACAGCTGCATCCGGTCCCAGCTCATCCTTTAGGGTTCTTACAATGGTACTTTTGACAGATGAAATAAATGGATCATTGGATTTCTCGGGGGTGATAATTAAAGAAATGCCATCCTTTCCCGATTCGATTTCTGAAACCATCCCCAGTGTTACAATATCTTTTCCTTTTTCGGGATGGATGACTTTTGATAGTGCAGCAAGTATCTGGTCTTTGGTAAACATAAATTCAATCTCAGTAAAGACAGGTCTATTTATTTTTATTTAATTTAATTATAAACAAGGCGCAAAATTATCATTTTTTTTGTGATGACAAAATAATCATTCAAGTTCTCTTGCCGGATCCCAGAATTTTTCATTGAAGTTGACAATCCTGTCGTCTTCGACAACTATGCCCTCATTTTCAAGAAGTTGCTGCATTGTGGTGCTGTTGCCGAAATGATGTTTTCCGGTGAGGATGCCATTTCGGTTGACGACTCTGTGTGCAGGAATAAAGACTGAGCTGACATGACTGGCATTCATTGCCCATCCTACCATCCTTGCAGACCGTCCTGATCCAAGATATCTGGCTATGGCTCCATATGATGTAACCCGGCCATATGGTATAAGCTTTGTCACTTCATATACCCGGGTGAAGAAATCCTTATTGTCCTTTCTGTTGCTGAATGACATCCTCAATATTCTTATTCTTATTCAGAGTGAATGAAATGTAGCTGATTGTAGATCCTTCATTCAGGAATATATTTTCATAATATGTCCTTACAGACAGTATCTCAGCAGCCAGATTATCGGCATACAGGTTGTCCGTCGCCGAAATTATCCCGAGATCATTGCCTTTAACTATTGAACAGGTGTATCTGAAAAGCTCATCATTATCAGTTTTCAGGTGAATTATACCATTGTTCTTCAGGAAGTACCGGTACAGGTTGAGAAACCACGGACTCGTAAGTCTTTTGTTTGAATTTCGTCTGCCAGGGTGGGGATCCGGGAAGGTTATCCAGATTTCATCCACCTCGTCCTCACCGAAGAATGATCTTATAAACTCAATTCGCGTACGGAGGAATACAACATTTTGCAAATCCCTTTCCCTGGCCGTTTTAGCTCCTCTCCACATCCGGGCACCCTTGATATCCACACCTATATAATTCCTGTCAGGATATCTTTCTGCCAGAGCAATGGTGTATTCTCCCTTACCGCATGCAAGCTCAAGATTTACAGGATTCCCGTTCCTGAAGATGTCAGTTTTCCAGTTTCCTTTCAGGGGATGATCTTTACCAAACCGGATTTCTTCTGCCGGCTGGATGACATTCGGGAATGTAGCCATTTCCTCCCATCTGGCCAGTTTATTCTTGCCCACTTTGGTTATTTACCTTCTGATTTTTCCAGTCTTAATCCGAAATCATAAACACCCTTGAGATCGCCGGTACGCATACCATGACGTATCTTGAACTGATAAGTGCCTTTCAGGGGGAAGAATACATTTGATTTATAGGGAAGGTTAAGCTCGTGTATATCTCCGAATCCTTTTCCGTGCCAAATGCCTTTTTCGTCAGCAACATCGTACTGAAGTGTATCAGAAATAGTTTTTCCGTCGGGAGAGGATACAGAAACAAAAAGGTACAGATTGCGGAATGGATAATCTGATCCTGTACGGATTGTAAAGACAACATCTGCGTTATAAATAGTATCGGTTACGGGCACATAAAAGGTCGGGATGTCGGTCAACCTCCAGATTTCCCCCGGAAAAACCATCGAATCGGAATAAATGATATCCCGGTTGCAGGACATCAATAACATCAGCGATGCAAAAAAAACAACATTCAGAAGATTACTTGTTCCTTTTGTCATAGAACCTTCTCTTTTTCCTTTTATGGGTATGTTTATGATGCTTGCCTTCTGCGGGAGGTGCGTCAAATCTTTCCAGGTTGTTGTCTTTCAGAAGGTCCTCTGATACAGAAGATGTCTGCCACAAATGATCGGGTTCCAGAAGTCGGTCAACCTTTATACCTTTTTTGTTCATTGCCTGTATTTCCCTGACCCTCTGCACAGGGATGGCAATCAGGTTGGCGGTGGAATGAAGATCGGTTGAATACCAGTATATGCCTTTATGAACTTCCATTTTCTGGAAATAGGCGGTACTGTCGGCAGCTTCAAGGGGCAGATCCCTCGGCGGAAAACATCTCTGTGCATCAACATAGCAGTCGAACTCATAGCTCAGGCAGCATTTCAGCTTGCTGCACTGGCCGGCAAGCTTCTGGGGATTCAGTGACAACTCCTGATATTTTGCATGAGTGGTCGTGACGGAAATGAAATTAGTTATATATGTAGCACAACACAGTTCTCTGCCGCACGCACCAATTCCGCCTATCCGTCCTGCTTCCTGTCTGGCACCTATCTGGCGCATCTCAATACGTACTTTAAACTCTTCGGCAAGCACCTTGATAAGTTGTCTGAAATCAACTCTCTCATCTGCAATGTAATAGAAGATAGCTTTTGTTTTATCACCCTGGTATTCAACATCTCCTATCTTCATATTGAGTTTGAGCTCCTCTGCTATCTTCCTCGACCGTAACATTGTCGGCACCTCAAGTTTCTTTGCTTCGTCCCACTTCAGGATATCCACAGGTTTTGCCTTGCGATACACCTTCTTCAGATCGTCGGGCGAAGGATAGGTTTTAAGTTCCCTGAGTTGCTCCTTAACAAGTCTTCCGATCATTGATACCCTTCCGATATCGTGTCCGGGTGATGCTTCAACTGCCACAATATCACCAATCTCAAGTCTGAGATTATTTACATTCCTGAAAAATCCCTTACGGGTATTCTTAAAACGGATCTCCACAATCTCATCATCCTGAGGGATTTTTGGTAAGCCCTTGAGCCAGTTAAAGGAATCGAGTTTGTTACATCCGGGTTTATATGATAAATCAGGCAGGCGTATCTCATCACCGCATTGTCCCTGCACTTCTTCAATTTCCGCCATAATCCAGTAGTCTTGTTCTTCTTGATTTTTCCCCGCAAAAATAGGAAATAAATGTCTAATCTCATCGGCATGAGAGTGATTATCGTATCAGGCGGGTAACCTTCAGGGCGAGATCAAGGAAAATTATTTTTGCGTTACCGTTTGCTTCTATATGTGAATATGCAAGATTAAATTCGTCGGTAAGCGGATATATGTTATTCTGGTTAATGTAAGGATGGAACTTTTCTGAAAAGGAAGCTTCGTCGCCTGAAAGAAAAACCAGGTCGTTCTTAAGCTGGTCGAGTGATAGCATAAGGTTCTCACGAAGTAATCTCAGCGAGAAAGAGATAAAGTTTTTCTGTGTTTCCCTTCCGGCTGCAGCTATCTCTTCCGACCAGCCTATTGCAGAAATAATGTCACGCTTCCAGGCATATCTCATCAGTGTTCTGAACCGGGTGAGGTTGAGAAGGGAGGAATCTTCATTCTCGCACAGCTCAACTGCCCTGATTATGTTTCCCCTGGTAACCTTTGCTATATCATCTGCCTTGGTTTCCGGGATGTTAAACCTGCTGATAAGATAGTCTCTGATGTCAGTATTGCTGAAAGCCGGAATTTTTATAAGCTGACACCTCGAATATATGGTCGGTATAATCTTGTCGGGTTCATCAGATACAAGAAGGAAGATTGTCTTTTCAGGCGGCTCCTCAATCATTTTCAGGAGCTTGTTGGCCGTTGCCAGATGCATCTTCTCCGGCAGCCAGATAATCATAATTTTAAAATCCGATTCAAAAGCCTTAAGGCTCAGTTTTTTGATTATCTCTGAAGCTTCTGAAGCAAATATCAGTCCCTGGGCATTGCCTACTTCAATTGAGTCGAGCCAGGTATTCAGGGTAAAATATGGTGACTGCCTGACGAATTCTCTCCATTGCTCAATATAGGAATCGCTTACGGGCTCGGAAATTTTCTTGTCTCTGATTACAGGGAAAACAAAATGGAGGTCGGGATGTATCATTTTGTCATATTTCAGGCACGATTTGCAGATTCCGCATGAATCCTGTCCTGTCCGGTTTTCACAGCTTATATATTTGGCATATGCAAGTGCAAGAGCAAGGCTTCCGCAGCCCCCGGGACCTGAAAACAGCTGTGCATGGCTCACTCGTTCCTCCTTTACGGAACGGATAAGTTTGCCGATGATATCATGCTGGCCGGGTATCTGGGCAAAATTCATATATTGGCGGAAGGCTATTTAAGCGCTTTAAGAGCAGCATCATAATCGGGTTCCTGTCCTATTTCAGGTACGAGCTCCGTATAAATTACCTTACCACTTTCATTTATTATAACAACGCTCCTGGCATAGAGCCCCGCAAAGAGTCCGTCGAGAATATCCACTCCGTAAGCTTTGCCAAAGGCAGTATCGCGGAATCCGGAGAGCGTAATTACATTGTATATACCTTCCGCTGCACAGAAATCCCTGTGTACGAACGGAAGATCCTTTGAAATTGCCAGGACTACAGTATTAGCCATACCGGCTGCAAGCTGATTGAACTTTCTGAGCGCTGCTACACAGACTGATGTTCCGAGACTGGGAAAAATATTCAGAAGGAGTCTTTTACCGGATAGTTCTGAGGATGAGAAAGTGCTCAGATCGGATTTTACAAGTGTGAAACCGGGAGCAATGCTGCCTGTTGCCGGAAGATTTCCTGATGTGTTTACCGGATTTCCTTTAAGTGTGATTTTTGCCATTTCTTTTTTTTCAAAAATAGTTAAAGTTTAGCAATGGAGAAACACCGGGATATACCAAATTGTTTTGTCCATCCCTGTGTGTAACAGCGGCTTCTCCCGGTTTGATCTGCAACACTTCTATATGATCCTTTTTACGGCACAGGGTATGAAAGAGATCGATCAGGTTGGTTTTAATCTATTTAATGATAACCCGTCGAAGCAAATATTTCCAAAAAATAAGTAGGTTTGTAAAGATAAATAATCAAATAACCAAAACCGCTTTTATATGAAAATGATTCAGGACTTCAATTTCAAAGGCAGGAAAGCTATTGTAAGGGTCGACTTCAATGTACCGCTTGATAAAAAGACTTTTGTGGTAACTGATGATACAAGGATAAAGGGTGCTCTTCTAACGATTAAGAAAATTATTGGCGACGGAGGATCATGTATTCTGATGTCACACCTCGGCAGACCTGAGGGCAGGATGGAGAAATACTCGCTCAAACCGGTACTTCCGGTACTGGAGAAATATTTGGGAATGCAAGTGCTGTTTGCCGACGATTGCCTCGGAGATTCTGCAGTATCAATGTCAGCAGCCCTGAAACCGGGTGAAGTCCTTCTTCTTGAGAACGTCCGTTTTTACCCTGAAGAGGAGGGGAAGCCTGTTCTGCCTGAGACGGCAACTGATGAAGAAAAGAAAGCAGCAAAGGCCGCAATGAAGGTGAAGCAGAAAGAACTCGCAAAGAAGCTTGCCGCCTATGCTGAAATCTATGTCAATGATGCATTCGGAACCGCCCACAGGGCACACGGAACAACAGCCGTTATCGCTGATTTTTTCCCTGAGGATAAGAGGATGTTCGGATACCTTATTAACAGTGAACTTGCAGCGATGGATAAGGTACTGAAGAGTGCAGGCAGACCTTTTACGGCAGTAATGGGTGGTGCCAAGGTATCGGATAAGATACTTATTATTGATAACCTTCTCGACAGGGTGGACAATCTTATCATCGGAGGTGGAATGACCTATACATTTATCAAAGCTATGGGAGGTAAAATAGGTAACTCGCTGTGTGAAACAGATAAGCTTGATGTGGCGAAGGCAGTGCTCGATAAGGCTAAAGCAAAAGGCGTGAATCTTCTGCTTCCTGTGGATGGACTGAACGCAGATAAGTTTGAAGCTGACGCAGATACATATGTGTCTGCGATAGATGACGTGAAAGATGGCTGGATGGGCCTTGACATAGGTGAGAAGTCAATAAAGCTCTTCGAAGAGGTGATCCTGAAATCAAAGACAGTCCTCTGGAACGGACCGATGGGTGTATTTGAAATAGAGAAGTTCGCGAAAGGCACAACCGCTATTGCCAGAGCTGTTGCAAAAGCTACGGAAAATGGAGCATTCACCCTTATCGGGGGAGGTGATTCAGTAGCTGCCATCAATAAAAACGGACTTGCCGATAAGGTGAGCTACGTATCGACAGGTGGCGGTGCAATGCTCGAATACATGGAAGGTAAAAAGCTTCCCGGAATTGTGGCAATACGCGGAGAATGAGGAAAATTGGTTAACTTTGCAGTAACATTGAAAAGTAAAATTGTCATATGGTTCCTTATCCTGATATTTGTCAATTCATGTAAAAAAGAAGAGATATCCACATCAGGTATTGTCACGATCAACAATGAAACAGGATTTGGTCAGACTTATTATGTTTATGGTTTTCTATTTTCAGAAGCAAAACTGGTTACAACACTAAATAAGCCTGATCCTGACATTACGGTTGAATCAGACGGGACCTATCTTTATTTTCAGGCGACCACCCTGCAGAACTCTTTTAATAAAGCAGGGGATTATAATGATGCTGCAGGGGCAAAGGAGGCATTTGACAAACTGACAGCCGTCACTGTTCAGCAGTGGGTAGCCCTGGCAGAAAGAATAGCTGCAAATCAGATATGGATCATAAGAACTGAAGCCGAATATTATGCAAAGATCAGGATCATTTCAACAGTAAATGAGTTCAGGGACGGACATGATTATGCGGAATGTACCTTTGAATGGGTTTATCAGCCTGACGGATCCTTAACTTTTCCCGGCAAATGAAACCGGACCTGATTAGCAGGATATTTCAGATCAGAGAACAGTACCAATTTCAGGATTTAGCCCTGGAAATATTTAAGTATCAGTTTGACAATAATCCTGTTTATAACAGTTTTGCCAGGCAGCTTGGTATTGAGAGAAATTCTGTCAGTTCTGTAACAGATATACCATTCATCCCTGTCGAATTCTTTAAAAGCCACAAACTGATTTCAGGGAGCCATAAGAGTGGAATCATCTTTGAAAGCAGCGGAACTGACGGAATGAATGTCAGCAGGCATTTTGTTGCAGATCCTGCACTGTATGAGGAGAGTCTGATGCAGAGCTTCAGAATGTTCTATGGTGAACCATCCGGATATTTTATTGCATCCATGACGCCCTCCCCTGAAGAAAGGAATCACTCCTCCCTTGCCTATATGATGGATAAGCTGATAAGAAGAAGTTCGTACCATTACAGTGGATTTTACATGAATAATGCCGGTGGACTGATCAACAGGATTAATGAATCCCGTTCGAAGGATCTGAAGGTCATTCTGACAGGCTTGAGTTATGCTCTTATCGACCTTGCCGAGGAATATTCACCTGATCTCTCAGGTGTTGTGGTAATGGAAACAGGAGGAATGAAAGGACGAAGAAAAGAAATGACCAGAGAGGAACTTCACGAATACCTGAAAAGGAAATTCAATCTGGCGGTTATCCATTCAGAATACGGGATGACTGAACTTTTAAGCCAGGCCTACTCCACGGGGGAAGGTATTTTTCATTGTCCTCACTGGATGAGAGTTTTTATCAGAGATTACCAGGATCCGTTGACGCTTATCCCTGAAACAGGAAGAACGGGTGCAATAAACATAATTGACCTGGCAAATGTTTACTCGTGTTCCTTCATTGCCACCGATGATCTTGGACGGCTCCGCGAAGATGACGGATTTGAGGTTCTCGGGAGAATTGACAAAAGCGATATACGAGGCTGTAACCTTCTCACCGGTTAACGCAGAGTAGGATAAAATGCGTTTTCGGTATGTTCTATCTCGTACATTCCTCCTTTTTTAATAACTGTTATTATATCAAACCTGCTTTCTTTGTCAATGTAGTTCCACTTTACATAATTATCCGCAGCATAAATAATTGATCTCTGCTTTTCTTTATTAACTGCAGAACCTGGCGCCTCCACAAAATTCTCCGATCGTGTCTTTACCTCGACAAAGACAACATATTCCTTGTTTTCAGCGATCAGGTCAATTTCGATCCGGCCAGATCTCCAGTTGCGTCTGAGTATCCTGTAACCTGCTTCCTCGAGGTATCTGACGGCACGGTTTTCACCCTCCCTGCCAAGATCGTGTGATTCAGCCATTCTAGATTTCTATTAGCTTGTTTCTGATGGCGAAAAGAATGAGACTGGCAGTATTCTTTGAATTGGTTTTCCCCAGGAGATTTGCCCTGTGTTTATCGACAGTACGCTTGCTGATGAACAGGGTGTCGGCAATTTCCTGGTTGGACATACCTTCACATATTTTAAAGAGTATTTCTTTCTCTCTTTTCGAAAGGTTAGCGGATTTGCTTTCCTGTTCACGGTGTTTGATCTTCTGAATAACATGATAAAGCAGCTCCTGCGAGAAGAAGCTTCCTCCTTTTTTCACCGTCAGGATAGCTTCTCTTACCTCAGAAATATCTGAGTCTTTAAGCAGGAAACCCTTTGCCCCGGCATCGACCATTTTATAATAATACTCTTCCTCGCCATACATTGAGAGGGCAACAATGCTCAGATCGGGATTGGCTTTAGTGCTTCTTCTTGTAGCTTCAATACCATCCATCACCGGCATATTTATATCCATCAGTGCAATATCGGCCCCGGTTGATTTTATCAGTTTCAGAAATTCCTCGCCATTTGATGCTTCGCCTGTCACCTCAAAATCGGGAAAAGCATTCAGGAGGATCTTTAAACCATTTCTGAAAAGCTGATGATCGTCTGCAATAATTATCCTTATTTTTTCCATAGCTCAGTTGCACACATTTAACAAATCAATCTGTTACTTTGATCAGTGCGCTTGTCCCTTTACCCGGAGTGCTTTCGAGAATAAATACTCCTTCTACTGTTTTAACCCGGGTCTCTATATTCGATAATCCCATACCTTTCGCTTCTTCCGTTCTGAGGGCAGAAGTGTCGAAACCACGGCCATTATCATAAAACTGCAATGTAACGAATTTTTCATGTTTATTTAGTTCGATCTCGATCCTCGATGCTCCTGAATGACGGATTGAATTATTTATAAGTTCACAAACAGCTCTGTAAATTACTACCTCCTTGTCATTTTCAAGGCGCTGAGTTTCCATATTTGACTTAAAATCAATCTCTATGGCTTTTGTCTGGTTGATTTTGGTGGTGAAGGCACTTATTGCACTGGCAAGGCCAAAGTTGGACAAAATATGAGGACTAAGATTATTTGAAATATCTTTAATGGTGTTAATCGCTTCGTTGACAAGGTGGTTTGTATTGTTAAGGATTATCTTGCCGGAAGGATCGGAAATCCGTTCATTAAGCGATGAGATGGACATTTTAACAGTTGACAGAAGCGGCCCAAGTCCGTCGTGCAGATCTTTCGCAAATCTCTTTTTTTCGTTCTCTTCAGCATTGATAATGGCATTCAGCACTCTCTTTTCGGTCCGCAAACGGTCAATCTCCGCACGCTTGAGTGAATAGAACAGCTCGCGTATCAGTATTACACCTACAATAATCATAAAAGAAACCAGAACCCCGATCCACTCATCAATAGTCAGCCAGATGGATGCTGGAGTGCCACGTACATATTCGACCAGCTGGATAATTTTACGGACTGCCATAAACACAAAGGCCATTGAAAGGAGCATCCATGAAAGCCTGTATTTTGTCAGTTTAATGAATCCGAGGGCGATCGATGCGGCAAAAATCTGAAGGATAATGGAAATTACCAGGGCAACCAGTTTTACCATGTCTGATTTTAATATGCTACAAAAATAGAAGTTATTTATTTATATGGTGCAATGCCCCGGCGTTCGGGACTCCTCAATTTTTTCTACCTTTGACTGTTTGAAGACCGTGTATGAAGGTAATTTATAACCTTGGAATATTTATTTACTCGCTTCTGGCATGGCTTCTATTACCATTCAATAATAAAGCACGGGCCTGGATTAACGGGCGGAAACACTGGTTTGCGAGACTGAGCCAGAAGATCACACCTGGTGAAAAGTATATCTGGATACATTGTGCTTCGCTGGGTGAGTTTGAACAGGGCAGGCCGTTAATTGAAGCTATAAAGAATGCAAAAACTGATTTCAAAATTGTCCTCACCTTCTTTTCACCTTCAGGATATGAGATACGTAAGAATTATAAATATGCCGATGTAATTTGTTACCTGCCGTCAGATACTCCCCGTAATGCTGTAAAGTTCGTTTCTCTGGTAAAACCACAGATTGCCATTTTTGTAAAATATGAATTCTGGAACAATTATATTTCAGAGATCAGGAAAGAAGGAATTCCACTCTATCTGATTTCGGGGATCTTCCGTAAGGGACAGGTTTTCTTCAGATGGCATGGGGCATTCTTCAGGGAGATCCTGAAAAAATTTACTATGATCTATGTTCAGGATAATCTCTCACTGGATCTGCTGGGGAGCATCGGGATTAAAAATGTATCAATTGCAGGTGATACACGGTTCGACAGAGTAGTCCGGATTGCACGTGATGCGAAAAAAATCTCGCAGATTGAATTCTTCAGGGGGAAGGAACTGCTCGTCCTGGCTGGAAGCAGCTGGAAACAGGATGAGGAGATTATATGCGGATATATTAACAAGTACCCGGGTAAGGTGAAATGGGTGTTTGCTCCTCATGAAGTAAACATGGGGAACATCGAAAGGCTTGAAAAGCTCATTTCGGTGAACCATGTAAGATTCTCACAGTTTTCCGAAGATAAATCCGATGCACGTGTAATGATCATCGACAATGTCGGAATGCTTTCATCGGCGTACAGGTATGCTTACATTGCGGTTGTGGGAGGCGGTTTTGGCAAAGGTATTCATAATATCCTTGAGCCCGCATCCTGGGGAGTTCCGGTTCTCTTTGGCCCGAATCATGGAAAATTCAAGGAAGCAGCTGACCTTTTAGCTACTGGAGGCGCTGAATCATTTGATTCATATGAGAGCTTTAAAGCTATCCTCGACAAACTGCTGGATGATAATATTCTTTATTCAAAGGCTGCTGCAGCAGCTGGAAATTATGTAAGAGAAAACACAGGCGCCACCGACAAAATCATCAAAGAGATCATCTGAAAAGATATGAACAAACCATATTCATAATTTGTTAAAAAGTAATCTTTTTGAAATTATTTGGGATCTTTCAAAGAGAAGTAACTTGGGGCGCCGGGAAGATCAGTAAGTTAATCCCGGGAACATCAGCAAACCAAATAGTTAGTTGGCATTAGAAGTAATTATTAATCCTTAATCCTGTTCCCATGATCAAGAAATTTAAACTCATTTTACCAACGTTATTATTCCTGTTCCTGGCTGCAATGGCATTTGGGCAGGGAGCCACAACATCATCCCTGAGCGGAAAGATAACTGACACGAATGGTGATCCGCTGGCCGGTGCATCTGTTGTGGCTGTTCATATTCCATCAGGGACACAATATGCTACTGTGGCAGATGCGGCAGGTAACTACCGTATTGAAAATATGCGTATTGGCGGACCTTATACTGTAAATGTTTCATTTGTCGGGTATTCAATAAAGACCTATACGGAGATTATACTCAGGCTGGGTGAAACATACGTACAGAACGGTGAGCTTACGGAAACCACAACATCTTTGAGTGAAGTAGTGGTAACGGCCGGTCTTCGCAACTCAATCCTGAGTTCTGAGCGTGCCGGCACACAAACGAACGTCAATTCCCGTGATATAGTAAGCCTGCCAACTATCAGCAGGAGTATCATAGACTTTACGAAATTTACTCCTCAGGCACAGGGTAACTCCTTTGGAGGTCGTGATGGACGTTTTAATACCATTACTGTTGATGGGGCAGCATTCAACAACAACTTCGGCCTTAGCAGCAATCCTCTACCGGGCGGTGAAGCCCAGCCGATTGCTCTTGATGCCATCGAAGAGATCTCGGTGAATATGGCACCTTATGATGTACGCATGTCGCAGTTTACCGGTGCCAGCATCAATGCCGTGACACGCAGCGGTGACAACACCTTCAAGGCTTCAGTTTATTCATACATGCGGCCGAAATCCTTCACAGGCAACACTGTTGATGGAAATGAAGTTGCAGGAGCAAGGTCAAGAAGCTCCCTGAATATCGGCGGAAGAATCGGCGGACCAATCATCAGGAACAAGCTATTCTTCTTCCTCAGCGGGGAATATGGTACGGAGTCGATACCGGGTGTTACCTGGAAACCAAGCACCGATGGTGTGGCTAATCCCGACCTGATGATCTCAAGAACACTCGAATCTGACATGATAAGAGTAAGGGATCACCTGATCTCGACCTACAATTACGATCCCGGGAAGTATAAGGACTTTGATCCTTTCAAAAATATAAATACAAAGATACTTGCACGTATTGACTGGAATATTAACAAGGATCATAAGCTCACAATCCGCTATAATGATGTTGTAGGGACATCAGACCAGCAGACGAATTTCAACAGCGGACCTCCCAACAATGCCCGTAACTCAGGCAGGATCAGCAGTCAGTCAATGGCATTCTCAAATGCATTGTATGGTTTCAAAAACACAGTCCGTTCCATAACAGGTGAATTGAACAGCGCATTTACACAGAAAATCTCAAATAAATTTCTTGCAACATATACCTTTATTCAGGATACACGCACCAGTAATTCAGATCTTTTCCCGTTTGTTGATATCTGGGTAGGTGGCGATCAATATATGTCGTTTGGTTATGAACTCTTTACATACAATAATGATGTAACAAACAAGACACTCACTGTCGTTGATAACCTGACCGTCAAACTTAACAGGCATACAATAACAACCGGAGCTTCTTTCGACAGGCTTTTCTTCCGGAATTCATATATCAGGGAAGGCACTACCTATTACCGTTACGGATCAGTCGATGATTTTATTAACAGCGCTGATCCGATCGGATTCGGGGTAACCTACGGATACGGAGGTGAAGATGCCCCCGGAGCCTATGCAACTTTCGGCTTTGCATCTCTGTATGGACAGGACGAATGGGCATTGATTTCAAAACTGAAAATTACATATGGACTGCGTCTTGAGCTGCCTATGTATCTTAATAAACTTACTGATAATCCGGCTATTTCAGCCCTTACTTTTGCAGAAGGCCAGAAGCTCGATGTCGGAACCTGGCCGGGTACACAGCTAATCATATCACCCCGTCTTGGATTTAACTGGGATGTTAAAGGAGACCGTTCACTGCAGATACGCGGAGGATCAGGAATATTTACAGGACTGCTTCCGTTTGTATGGTTTACTAACCAGCCGACCAATTCAGGCACAATTCAAAGTCCTGAAATCGGATGGAGCACTACTAGCGGTGCCTCTAACCTCGTGAATCTGGATTTCAATCCTGACTTTAAACAATTTATTGCTGACAATCCGACTCTTTTCCCTCAGGGTCCGGGCAGTCTTCCCAACAACGCAGGGCTTGCAATGGTTGGCAAGGACTTCAGATTTCCTCAGATATGGCGTTCAAACATTGGCGTTGATGTAGAGCTTCCCTGGAGTATGATCTTTACCGGCGAATTCATGTTTTCGAAGGATATTAACGGAGTAAAACAGGAAAACGTCAACCTGACGCATCCAACCGGTACGATGCTCGGTCCCGACAACCGGATTTACTGGGCATCCTCAAGCGTCGCTAAAATAGTTCCCACGATCAGCAATGCGATGGTACTGACGAATACTGACCAGGGTTATCAGTACTCTCTTACGGCTATGCTTACGAAAAACTTCAGTAAGGGATTTTCGGGGATGTTTGCCTATACATATACAATGGCGAAAGACATTTCAGCTAATCCGGGATCGGCAGCTTACTCAGCTTACTCTTCAAATACCTCTGCCGGAAGTCTTAATGACCCGGGACTCAGCTTCTCGAATTTTGCAACTCCCCATAAGCTGATTGGAAATGTATCGTACCGCGTTGAATACCTGAATACAATGGCTACAACAATATCGCTGGTTTATCAGGGATATCAGACGGGCCGCTGGTCATATACATACTCAAATGACCTGAATGGCGATGGTATTTCCTCAGATCTTATGTACATTCCGGAGACCCCTGATGAGATTAACTTCGGCGATGTTGCCGGCATGACTGCTGCAGAACAGCGCGATGCATTCTGGGAGTATGTCGGAAACAACGAATACCTGAGTTCTAATCTTGGCAAATATGCAGAAAGATATGGTGACCTTCAGCCGTGGATACATCGTTTTGATGCAAAAATACTTCAGGATGTATTTTCGAACTTCGGCTCTGAACGGAGATATACGCT
>JADDYF010000374.1 GCA_015712185.1 Bacteroidales bacterium | reverse complement strand
CGGCAGAACCAACAACCTCAGATTAAGATATATAAGACTTGACCCTGAAGCAGAGTTTATAAGCAGGAAGGAGTTGCTTTATCTTTCCGCTTTCAATTATGAAAGTAAAGAATCAGGTTATTTTACCCTGAGACAGGGTAAACCCTCAGATCCAGTCAGGATTATTCTCGAAAAAGCTGCCTGTTCCGAATATTTGATAAAGGCTAAGAAAGCCGATGTCATTTTGTGGCAGAAAGAAACATTTGTTATGCCGCCTGAATTGTTTATCAGCAATATTACTTTCAGTGAAACAAAAAAGATATCAACAACCAATCCTCAGCAAAAGCTTTATAACTGGATTACAGCTGAACTTGTTGAGTGGAACTCATTTGACAACACCAAGTTACAGGGTATACTATACAAACCCGAGAATTTCGATCCCTCCGGAAAATACCCGATGATCGTATATTTCTATGAACGCAGTTCGGATGGATTATACAGGTATAGTTCTCCGGCGCCCAGCGCTTCAATTATCAACAGAACTTTCGCGGCAAGCAACGGTTATCTTGTTTTTGTCCCTGATATTCCCTATAAAACAGGGTATCCGGGACAAAGCTGCTACAATGCGGTTGTCAGCGGGACCTACGCTCTGCTTGACAGGTTCGGCTTTATCGACAGGACAAAGCTGGGTCTTGACGGACAAAGCTGGGGAGGTTATCAGATCGCATGGCTTGTGACCCAGACAGATCTGTATGCATGCGCCTATGCCGGGGCGCCTGTAAGCAATATGATAAGTGCTTACGGAGGAATAAGATGGGAATCGGGGATGAGCAGGATGTTCCAGTACGAACATACTCAGAGCAGGATAGGAGGTACGCTTTGGGAAAAGCCCATTCATTTCATTGAGAATTCTCCCATCTTTTTTGTACCCAAGATCAACACCCCCCTGCTTCTGATGCATAACGATGCCGACGGAGCTGTTCCATGGTACCAGGGAATTGAATTAATTGTTGCTTTGCGCAGGCTTCAAAAACCTGCCTGGCTGCTTTCCTATAATGATGAAGCTCATAACCTGGTGAAAAGACCTAACCGCAAAGATATATCGATCAGGAAGATGCAGTTCTTCGATCACTACCTGAAAGGCGCTCCAATGCCATACTGGATGAAATATGGTATATCCCAGGTTGAAAAAGGGAAAATTGATGGCTATAATCTTATCGATGAATAGACAGGAGATGAATAAAAGGTTCAGATCTCAGATAGTAAATCATCTGTTAATCTTTCTTGCAATATTTCTCGGTTCATGCTCTGATAAGGGAATAACCATCCTGTGTACCACAGATCTTCACGGATATTTTCTCCCACACGATTACGTCGAAAACGAAAAGTTAAATGCCTCTCTTGCTCATGTCTCGGATTTTATTAACAGGCTGGAAAGAAGTAAAAACAGACTTCTGCTGCTTGATAACGGGGATAACCTGCAGGGACAGCCTGCGGTCTATTATTTTAATTTTATTGATACTGTAACACCTCATATCAATACAAAAGTCATGAACTGGCTCGGTTATGAAGCCGGCACAATCGGAAATCATGATATTGAAGCCGGCCATCATGTATATGACAGGCTTAAAAGAGAATATAAATTCCCCATGCTGGCGGCAAATGCGATTGATGTAACAACCGGCAAGCCTTATTTCGAGCCATATACAATCATAAAAAAGAAAAACCTCAGGATAGCGGTATTCGGACTGGTAACTCCTGCAATACCAAACTGGCTTCCTCCTGATCTGTATTCGGGAATGGAGTTCAGGGATATGGCGGAGACAGCTGAATACTGGATGCCGGAAATACTTAAACACGATCCCGATCTTGTAATCGGATTATTTCATGCAGGCTGGAACAGGGAGGACTTGGAATATTCGGGGAATGATCCCTATAACGAAAACGGAACAGCAGAAGTAGCTTATAATGTTCCCGGATTTGATATAATATTTGCAGGACACGACCACAGACTCGCCAACGAGAAATTTGTTAACAGATCGGGTGACACAGTTTTGATACTCAATGCCGGAAGCCGCTCTGAAAATATTGCCCTGGCAGAAGTGGCTTTCTCAGCCGGAAAGAGAGGAGGAGTAAGTGTTCGAAGCATTAAAGGAGAAATAGTCGATATTAGTGATTTTGAACCCGATGATGAATTCGTTAAGGAATTTGAACTATACGATAAGAAAGTGCTTGAATATGCAGGCAGGGTTATAGGGACATCGGCAACAACCATCTCCACCAGGGATTCGTATTTCGGATCTTCGGCTCTTGTCGACATGATCCATGCCATACAGCTCGGAATAACTGATGCGGATCTCTCTTTTGCAGCCCCATTATCATTTGATGTGAAGATTTCAGAGGGACCGGTTACCATTGGTGACATGTTCAAGCTTTACAGATATGAGAATAAGTTGTATACCATGAACTTAACCGGTAATGAAATCAGGAACTATCTTGAATATTCTTATGCCGAATGGCTGAACACTATGAAAGATCCCGATGATTTTCTTCTAAAGTTCAGGCTCGGTAAGGATGGGAAGCCGATAATTACTGACGGAAAGGCCTGGACAAGAAACCAGTCGTATAACTTCGATTCAGCTGCTGGCATTGATTATCTGGTGGATGTTAGCAAACCTGAAGGACAACGAATTGTTATAAAATCATTTTCTGACGGGAAACCATTTGAGATGCAGCGGAGCTACAGGGTTGCTTTAAATTCATACCGGGGAAACGGAGGCGGAGGTCATCTTACAGAAGGTGCAGGCATTGACAAGGAAGAACTTATTAAAAGGCTTATTTTGTCCACTGACCACGATCTGAGATTCTATATACTCCAATTTATCGAAACACAACAATCAATTAATCCACTTCCGTTTAACAACTGGAGAATCGTTCCGGAGGAATGGGCAAAGACCGCTTCAGCAAGAGACTACCGCATCCTGTTTGGT
>JADDYF010000363.1 GCA_015712185.1 Bacteroidales bacterium | reverse complement strand
ATTATTACCTCATAGATTCCTTTTGCTCTCAGATATTCATATAGTGAATCATCAAAACTATCATTCCTGAATGTGATGTGGACTGAATCACCGAAAGGATAAACCGATAATATTTCCGGATATTCCCTTAAAACATTTATCAGCCTGTATTTCTCCAGAGCTCTTGCACTGAAGAGTTTCCTGCTGAATCCTGCCTTTATTTTTTCGGGTCGGTCTATTGAGAGTGTTTTACCTTCCTGTATCAGCGCCACCCTGTCACATTTCATCGCCTCATCCATATATGGCGTTGATACCACTATAGTTATACTGTGCTGCTTCAGCTTTTTGAGGATCTCCCAGAACTCTGACCGTGATACTGCATCAACACCGGTGGTGGGTTCATCAAGGACAAGCAGGCGCGGCTTATGGATCAGGGCGCACGAAAGAGCCAGTTTTTGTTTCATGCCGCCGGAAAGCTTCCCTGCAAGTCTTTTTTTAAATGGTTCGATATGTGAGTAGATATCGGAAATAAGATCGTAGTTTTCCCTTACTGTAGTTCCAAAAACAGTAGCATAAAAATTCAGATTTTCCTCAACCGACAAATCGTGATACAAGCTGAAACGCCCTGGCATGTAACCAATATCCTTTCTCAGCTCTTTGAATCCTTTTACCGCATCAAGCCCCAGGACTTTTATTTCACCCTCATCAGGAAGGATTAAAGTTGTGATGATCCTGAAGAGGGTCGTTTTACCTGATCCGTCGGGACCGATGAGTCCAAATATCTCATCCTCACTGACATCAAATGAGATATCCTTCAGAGCCTGAGTTGCTTCAAATTTCTTGCTTATACCCGATGCTTCAATTATATTTTGCATCCTTTAACTGTTTTCAGAATATGGCTTCCCCGGGCATCCCCGACTTCATTGTGCCATCGTTCCTTACGTCAATGGTCACCGAATATACAAGTGTTACCCTTTCTTCCTTCGTCTGTATGATTTTTGGTGTGAATTCAGCTTTTCCTGATATATAGCTTATTGTGCCTGTAAATGATTTGTATCCTCTTTTCCCGTCATCGACCCTTACCGTACAATTCTGTCCGATCCTGATATCCCCCAGCTGTGCTCCGCTTATATATACCTTCAGTTTTATAAAGGACAGGTCGGCTACCTTGGCAAGCGGTTTACCCGCTGCTGTCAGTTCTCCTTCTTCTGAATATTTCTCAATGATGGTACCTGTCAGCGGACTTCTTACACTGCTTCTTGAAAGCTGTTCATTGAGTGTTGCTTTTTTTGATTCATAGACCGACAATTCAGCAGCAATTGATGCTTTCTGGGTGTTATTGGCAGCGATCTGTTTCTGCAAGACCGCAACCTGACCGGTCAGATCATCGTATTGTTTTTTTGTTGCAGCATCGTCCTTAAGCATATTTTCGATCCTGCCGATGTTTATGTTAAGGTTGGCTATCTGCTGGTTCAAAATATCGTTCTGGGCATCTATTGTGCTGAGCCGGGTTCTCACACTATACATTCCGGCTTTGATTTCCTCTTTTTGCAGGTGAAAAAGTGTTGTGTCGATTAAAGCTATTTCAGCACCTTTTTCAATTTCTGAACCTTCTGTTATATCAAATTTTACGATCCGTCCGCTGGTTTCTGAAGAGACAATTACTTCGGCAGCTTCAAAATTTCCATAGGCATCAGCCTCATCCGCCTTGTTGCTGCAGCCGGCCAGAATAAACGCTGCGATAATCATTAATGGTGTGGTTCTCATATTGTTATAAAATGTAGTTTGTCAATGTTTTATCCTGTTTTTCTTCGATCCCAAACCCCCCTTTTTTTCTTTTAACCCCCACAACCCCCCTTTTTTTCTTATGACCCCCCCAACCCCCCTAAAGGGGGGCTTAAATCCACAACTGACAAAATATGACAAGGATTTTTGGCCCCCCTTCAGGGGGATTGGGGGGTGAATTTCAATCGTCATTCAATTTCTTTTCCGCTTATATTTAAATATTCTATCCCTGCCATCGCAAGATTAATCTTGTGTAATTCATAATTTATCAGAGCCTGCCTTTCAGCAGTCAGTTCATTCATGTATTCTGTTGCCGTGATGATGCCGTTTTCGTATTGCGATTCTGCTGCAGCTGTAATCCTTTTCCTTATGGCAATCAGCTCTGCATCGGTCTCAAGCATGGATCGGAGGTTTGAAATCTCCGCATCTTTTGCTTCAAGAAGCCTTTTCAGATTATCAGTCAGATCACTCTTCCGTCCGTCAATAATACCCTGCTGCAGATCTATCACCTGCTTTTCGGTCTTTACCTTGTTCCAGTCGAAGATATTCCATTTGATACCTGCACCGACGATATAATATGGAGCAAATTCATCTCTGAAAAAATTACTTCCCGGAGGATTACCATAACCTAGAGTGGCAAATCCGAATGCCCTGGGCATTCTTTTGCTCTGTACAGCCCGGAGGCTGGCCGCCAGCTGTTCTTTCCTCAGATCAAACAACTGAAGTTCCGGGCGGAATAATTCGGTTGTCATTTTATCTTCAGTCACAGGAATTGCCAGTTCGGCAGAGGGATCAATTT
>JADDYF010000355.1 GCA_015712185.1 Bacteroidales bacterium | reverse complement strand
TGTCATTCCGCCCATCAGCAGTCCGACAACACCGGGAACTCCAAAAATGATTCCTGTTACAACCGGAACAATAATAGCCATAAGTGCCGGAACAACCATTTCCTTCTGTGCTCCTTTGGTTGCAATAGCAACACATTTTGCATATTCAGGTTTCCCTTTCCCTTCCATAATACCAGGAATTTCCCGGAACTGACGTCTTACCTCATCAACCATTCGTCCTGCATTCCTTCCGACTGCTTTCATTGCCATTGCGACAAACACGAAAGTCATCATTGCTCCAATGAAAAGGCCGGCCAATAATATCGGATTGAACAAAGAAAGGCTGTATGCTGAAACAAAATCACCGATGTTTGCCTGAGTAACATCAACTGCTTTCTGTCCTGCTTCAACAACTGCAGGAGCCTGACTCTTATAAAATAATATATCGCCAATCTGCTTATAACCATCGACACTTTTGTCAGCAAGTCTGCCAAGCCATAGTTTTACCTCTTCCATATATGCTGCAACAAGAGCAAGTGCGGTAAGGGCTGCTGAACCGATAGCAAAACCTTTACCTGTAGCAGCGGTTGTATTTCCAAGTCCGTCAAGCGCATCAGTTCTTTCCCTGACTTCTTTTGGAAGTTCCGACATCTCAGCGTTACCGCCGGCGTTATCGGCAATTGGTCCGAAAGCATCTGTTGCGAGTGTAATTCCAAGAGTAGAAAGCATTCCTACTGCTGCAAAACCGACACCATAAATACCTGTGGCAAAATTGTGGAATCCACCTGCAAAACCGTATGCAGCTATAATACCTGCAACAATTGTCAGAACAGGAACCCATGTCGAGAACATTCCGACAGCCATACCTTCAATAATTACGGTTGCTGGTCCCTGCTGGGATTGTTTTGCAATACCCTGTGTGGGTTTATATCCGTCGGAAGTGAAATATTCTGTAGATTGACCTATAATAACTCCAGCAACAAGACCTGAAACTGCAGCGCCGAACACACCCCATGTTATCCAGTTTGCCCACGCCATGATAGCAAGCACCACAAGGATAATGGCAGAACTGCCTCCGGTACCCAGAAGAAGCGCACGAAGAAGAGTTTTTGGTGAAGCATCTTCCTTTGTCCTTACCATATAAATACCTGCTATTGAAAGCAATATACCAATTGCTGAAACCAGCATCGGAGCTATAATAGCTTTTATCTGATAATCACCCTGGCCAGCTATGGCAGGAAGTGCAGCGCCAAGAGCTGCGGTTGAAAGGATAGATCCTGCATATGATTCATAGAGGTCTGCTCCCATACCGGCAACATCGCCGACATTATCGCCGACATTATCAGCGATAGTTGCCGGATTTCGCGGGTCATCCTCAGGAATACCCGCTTCAACTTTGCCAACGAGGTCAGCGCCAACGTCGGCCGCCTTTGTAAAAATACCACCACCAACACGTGCAAAGAGAGCCTGTGTAGATGCACCCATGCCAAAAGTGATCATCGTTGCCGTAATCTCAACAAACGCCTGATGCTGATCAATTCCCTGCTGAACAAATGTAAGCCCCAGCCATTTGACTCCGGTTACCAGATGTTCCGGTGTGAAAATAACTTTAGTAAGCAGAAGGAACCATAAAGCAATATCCAGCAATCCAAATCCCACGACAACAAGACCCATAACCGCACCACTCCTGAGAGCAATCTTTAGACCTTTGTTTAAGGATTTTGAAGACCCCCATGCAGTTCTGTTCGATGCAAATGTTGCAGTTCTCATTCCAAGGTACCCGCAAAGCCCGGAGAAGAAACCTCCTGTAAGGAAGGCAACAGGGACAAATGGGTTCTGAACGCCCATAAAAGCCAGAATGAGTAATAAAACGGAAAGAATAATGAAAACTTTGAAGACTACAGTATATTGGCTCTTAAGATAGGCCATTGCACCTTCCCTGACATACGCAGCAATCTCCTGCATTTTGTTTGTCCCTTCCTCCTGTTTCATCATACCACCATAAAAGATCCAGGCAAACAATAAAGCAGTGAGCGCTGAAATCGGAACAATCCAGAATAAACTACTAATCATGATATTTGTTTTTAAATTAAATTTTGGTATTTATAGTGTGAAAAAATTCACGGGTACAAAACTATATTTTTTTTTGTTTATACAAATGAAACAACCTTGTATTTGAATATACAAATGGAATATAATGAAAATTAGCTGCATACGGCTCAGATCAGATGCCGCGGAAGAATTCGTAGTTAATGTCTTCGAGCTCCTTCATTGCGGGATAACGATAAAAAACCATATCATCTTTAGCTCCGACATAAAAGCCTGTTTCTATCGTTCTGTAAAGCAGAGTACCTGAAAATATCCTCTGGACAGTCTTCATATGCTTTTCATACTCACCTCTGAGGATCTCCAGGCAGTCTCTCAGGTGCCCGATATTTGGATAGGGTAGATGTTCAGCAGAACCACCCAGCGGATTTGTGGCAAGTTCGCCCAGCTTGAGTTCAACAAAAAACAACCTGGGAAGTACTATGGGTGTGGAGCCATCTGTCAGCCTTTTGAGAAATGCAGATGGTGCAAGTTCGCTCGCTACCAGCGGGGTGACAGGACATAATTCCTGATAAAGATGGAGTGCATTTTTGAGTTCTCTGGTCTTATCGTAGGGTGTTTTCTTCAGTTCCAGCACGCAACCATGATCTGTTGTCAGGTAGAGGCTCTTCAACGCTGATGTGGGAACCGATTCAAGTACCCTGTAAACAGAAAGATAAACAGAGCTTTTCGGACTTCCGTCCTCCTTTGCAACACATCTTCTGTTCAGGCTGTCCATATCTATGATACTCTCTATCTGGCCAAGATCGACCTCAAAGAATATGGTCTGCCCTTTATTACGTTTTTTTGTTCCTGTTGAAAGATACATTCCGAATCCGTCGGGAGGAAGCATTGAAGCAACAAGAGCTTCAGGAGTGCAGGTTAAATAGATGTATTTGCTCATATGGTCTTTATTTTAAGGGTTTGCCGACCGGAGGTTATTTCTTTATCAAATTTAAGCTACTTTTTTCAGGAATGAAAGAATAAATCAGCATCAATTTCGCTCATTTTTTATCTCTGACATACCTGTTCATCCAGTTCAGAACCTCCCAGTGTTTATGTAAAACAGACTCCCTTGCCGCATATCCATGGCTTTCGTTTGGCAGCATGACCAGCCTTACTGTTGCCCCGAAACCTTTAAGGGCACTGTAAAACCTTTCACTTTGGATCGGGAAGGTACCGCTGTTATTGTCTGCAATACCATGGATTAAAAGAACAGGATCCTTAACCTTGTCAGCATTCATGAAGGGTGACATCCTGTTATAAACATCGGGGGCTTCCCAGTAGGTCCTGCGCTCATTCTGAAATCCGAAAGGTGTCAGGGTCCTGTTGTATGCCCCGCTTTCAGCAATCCCTGCAGCAAATAATCTTGAGTGTGCCAGAAGGTTGGAAGTCATGAAGGCGCCATAAGAGTGTCCGCTTACCGCAACCCTGCCGGGATCGGTAACACCCATCATTACTGCCTTGTTGATTGCAGCTTCGGCATTAGCGACCAGCTGTTCAACGAAAGTATCATTAGGTTCTCTCCCACCTGTCCCCACGATCGGGAATGCTGCATCCATAAGGATAGCATAGCCCTGTGTAACATATACCAGCGCCGAAGAGGGGCTGATCCGTGTGAATGTATAGGGTGAACCGCTCACCTGCCCGGCAGCTGCAGGATCGTTGTACTCACGAGGATATGCCCACAGCAGTGTGGGTAAAGGTTTGTCCTTCCCCCTGGTAAAACCTGCCGGCAGATATAGAGTGAAAGAAAGATCGAGACTGTCATTCCTCTTATATTTCACGAGCTCCTTTTGTACACCTGCAAGCTGCGGATAGGGATTTTCAAATTTAATTATCTGTGTTAGTTTCCTGTTCTTAAGGTTCCTTATAAAATAGTTTGGGACATCGGTAATTGATTGTCTGCTTGTCAAGACCAGCCCCTTTGAATAATCAAGCCAGGATGAAACTGTTTCAAAATATGGCGCTTCAGAACGCCAGAGCCTAGTTGTTTTATTTTCGGTAATGCTATATTTATCAATAAATGGCCTGTCTCCTTCAGGTGATGCGCCGTTACCGGTTAAAAACAACGATTTACCCTTATCAGCAAATAACAAAACATTTCTGCCCCAGGAATTCGGTTCCGTCATGAACCTGCCCGGATTATTATAACCATCATCCGAGTTATATTCCTGGATCTTCTTTTTGGTGTTTTGCGGATCAGCAGGATTAAAGGAACTTATCATACGCATCCTTGTCTTGCTGAGTCCTTCCGTAATCAGTGCAAAATCTTCTTTTCCCCAGGTTATGCCGTTGAATCTCATCTCGGTCGCAATAAACCGTACAGGTGATCCTGTAAAAGGAGACCGAAGGATGTATACCTGATCATGATATTTCATTTCCTTCTTGTAATCTCCGTCATCAAGGGCTTCGACCCAGTAAACAGTTGCAGGTTCATCAGAGCGCCAGCTATAAAATCTCGGACCCGGAAGAACCATATCGTAGCCTCTTGGTTCGTTTTCAATCAGGGGCTCCTCCAGTAAGGTCCTGACAACATTGCCTTTGATATCCCATATCTGAGTTGACGTTGGAAAATTATAATACGGGACTATATACGAAAAAGGCCTGCTTATTACAGTTACCAGTAAATAATTTCCGTCGGGAGAAGGTGTAACCTCAGTTATCATTCCGGTCTTACCTGTCCTGTTATTGTTAAGGCCATCCCAGAGCATAAGCTGAGATTTTGCGAAGAATTCAAAAATTGATTCATCTACAGGGTCTTTAAGCAAATCCTGGTAAGTAGCTGCCTGTCCCTGCTTCCCCAGGTTTTCCTGCACCACGGGACCTTCCGGTACAGGGTTACGTTCAGGCCTGGTCCCTTTTTCAGGATCAGTTACACTATAAATAAGACTTTTATTATCTGGTAACCAGCTGACAGAACTGCCGAATACCATATTAATATGGCTTGCTATCTTCCACGCTTTCAGCGACATTATATCGCATACCCACAGCTCAATATCAGATTGTTTTGTATTTGTAAATGCAAACTTTTTACCATCGGGCGACCATTCAGGTGAGCCAAGTTGCGGATCTTCGGGCAAACCTGCTATTTCACGTGCATTGGTCCCGTCTATATTCATTACTTTATAGCCTTTATTGTAAGTCTGCCTGCTGGGGCCGCTGTTTAAAGGATTTATCCTGAGGCCTCCGATTCTCAATTCCTCTGCTGAGAGTTCACTGATCGTAATAATTGAAGGTCTTTCAATAATCACGATATTTGACTTATCAGGGCTTACAGAGACGACCGGGGTTATCGGTGCATCAACGATCCTTATAATATCCTGAGGAGGTAACTGGTATTTAAGTGCTTCCTGTGAGTTCGAATCCAGCGAAAAAACACAGATAAAAGCTGAAATAAGGAATAATTTCTGAATCATTTGTGTATAGTTATTTAAGGTTGTGATTATCTTCCCAAAGATATTTATTTGAAATTATCCTGTCATGTTTACTTATAGTGCTGTTTAAAATTTTTTAATTACCTGTTACATTTATTACTTTTACCCGGTCAATAACAATAAATACAGATCGATGCATGGCAGATTTTTTTGACAACAAAATATCCGAAAGACTGGGTGGCATCAATTTCGGGAAATCCACCGTCATTTACAAGTTTGAGCTGATCAAAAGAGCAAAGGCTGCCGCAAGGAAAGAACATCCGGAGATGGAACTGATCGATATGGGTGTGGGTGAACCCGACTGGCCTGCTGACAGTACGGTAGTAAAGACTCTGGCAGAGGAAGCAGGGAAACCCGAAAACAGGTGGTATGCCGATAATGGCATCCCGGAGTTCCAGGAGGCAGCAGCAGAATATCTCCACCGGGTTTACGGAATTTCGGGACTGATCCCTTCAGAACATATAGTACATGGTATTGGATCAAAACCGGTACTGGCAATGCTTCCGCTTTGCTTTATCAATCCCGGCGATATACTGCTCACCACCGTTCCCGGTTATCCTGTAGCGGCGACATACGCAAAATATATCGGAGGAGATGTTTATAACCTGCCTCTTCTTCAGTCAAATGAATTCCTGCCTGATCTCGATTCGATTCCACAAAGTATTCTGAAGAAAGCCAGACTGATTTATCTCAATTATCCAAACAATCCGACCGGTGCAGTGGCTTCAGGAGAATTCTTTAACAAGGTGGTCGAATTTGCCCTTGCCAATAATATTGTTGTAATAAATGATGCAGCATATGGCGCCTTAACTTACGATGGTTATAAACCTTTAAGCTTCCTTTCCTCCCCCGGGGCAATGGATGTCGGTGTGGAAGTACACTCGCTTTCAAAAGCATTCAATATGACGGGCTGGAGAATCGGTTTCGTTTGCGGTAACAGCAAGGCTGTAAAAGCATTTGCAACGGTAAAGGACAACACAGACTCAGGACAGTTCAGGGCAATTCAGAAAGCTGGTATCCAGGCATTAAGACATACCGAAATAACCCGAAAGACAGTCGAGAAATATTCCAGAAGGTTTGATCTTCTGGTTGACGCCTTAAACGCTGTCGGATTTGATGCCCGGAAACCAAAGGGAACGTTCTACTGCTATGTAAAAGCCCCGGCCGGCACAGAGGACGGCAACTCGTTCAGTACTGCCGCTGAATTTTCAGAATTTCTTATAAGGAAATCGCTGATTTCCACTGTTCCGTGGGATGACGCAGGAAAATATATCCGGTTCTCTGTCACCTTCGAAGCTGATTCACTCCGGAAAGAAAAAGAAGTTATAAATGAAATGAAAGAAAGAATGACTAAATTAAGGTTCAGATTCTGATCACTCCCTTTATTACGTTGTTTAATTCAAAACCAAGCTTTAACGATGCCTGAAATCTCTGCAGTTATTATCACATTCAATGAGGAGTTATTAATTGAAAGATGTCTGACCTCCCTGCAAGGCATAGCTGACGAGGTGGTTGTGGTTGATTCTAATTCGACCGATTCAACTGAAGAGATATGCAGAAGGTATAATGTAAAGTTCATTAAGCATGCATTTGAGGGTTATGTAGAGCAGAAGAACTATGCTACTTCACTGGCTGTATGGCCTCATGTGCTGGCAATTGACGCTGATGAAGCTCTGAGCGATGAATTGAAGGAATCCATTCTCAGAATAAAGAAAAACTTTGAATTTGACGGATATGTCTTTAACCGTCTGAACAACTATTGCGGGAAATGGCTGAAACATTCGAGAGGGTATCCTGACAAACATCTGAGACTTTTTGATTCAACAAAAGGGAAATGGGTAGGTCCTAATCCCCATGATAAGTTCAGACTTAATCCCGGATGCAGGACCAGAAGGCTGAAAGGAGATCTTCTTCACTGGTCTCATAAATCAATAGAGGAACATGCTGATAAAGTGAACAGATTCTCAACAATCAGTGCAAATGAATATTTTAAGGCAGGACAAAAAGCCGGACCATTCACCGGATTATTCCATATGTCATGGAGCCTATTCAGGTCGTATATCCTCTGTGCAGGATTCCTCGACGGGTATCTTGGATTTATAAGTTGTTCCATATCTGCCTGGGGGAGCTTCCTCAAGTATTCAAAACTCAGGTGGCTTTCAATTGAGGCTAAAAAATCGGGGAAAAAGTATTGATGATATTCGAAGACGACATTAAAAACTCGCTGAACATTCTGAAGGCAGGTGGAGTGATACTATATCCGACCGATACAATATGGGGACTGGGATGCGATGCCACCAGAGGTACAGCAGTAGATAAGATATTCGGTATAAAATCGAGGAATGAAGGCAGAAGCCTTATAGTTCTGGTCAGCAACGAGACAATGATTGAAAGATACGTGAACGAGGTCCCTGGAATTGCCTATGACCTTATAAGTGTGGCAGATAAGCCGATAACTATAATTTACCCTGAAGGTAAGAACCTTGCAGCAGGTGTCTGTGATACAGATGGTTCAGTTGGAATCAGGATCTGTACGGATGAATTCTGCAGGCAGCTGATTGCCAGGTTCAGGAAGCCGATAATATCGACATCAGCAAATATAAGTGGTGCTCCGGCACCTGCGCATTTCGGGGAGATCGACCGGAAAATAATAAGCAGTGCTGATTATGTAGTGAAATACAGGCAGGATGACCGGCAGAAGCAATCGCCTTCACCGGTCATCAAAATCGATAAAAACGGAGTGTTCAGAATACTCAGAATGTAGCTTACCTGGCAGCCCTTACGTGTCCTGAACCGGAAACACGTGCATCGATCTTAGGGTCACCTGTATAGGTCACATTACCACTTCCCGATATTGAAGCTTCAAGCGAGTCACCCACTTTGCAAAGGCAGTGACCGCTTCCGGATACATTGACTTTCAGATGATCAATCTCAAAACCTTCCCCGGAATACCCTCCCGAACCGCTGATCGTGATTTCACCTCTGTCGGCATTGCCATCAGCGCCGATTATTATATCACCTGAACCAGATATATTGCAATCCAGATTATCAACCTCCAGTTCCGCTGTGTATAGTTTTCCGCTGCCGCTCACATTCAGGCTCAGATCATCAGCACTGGTAACCGCATCCAGTATTTCGGCTCGTCCGGAACCCGAGACGCCCAAACCGGTCAGTTCAGGCATTGTAATGTCGATATTTACTTTCTCCTTTAAATTGAATCTCCAGCTTTCCTGTCTGATTATCAGCCGGTCCCCGGAAAGATCAAGAATAATATTTCCGAGGTCGCTCTTTGTTCCCTCGAGCACCACACTGAATTCAGGTCCGATTCTGATATTCAGGTTTCCCGGAATGCCGAAATTTATTCTTTGAAATCCCCTGAGATTCCTGGTTTCCTTTACCATTGCCTGACCAGCCACAACACCGGCTGCAAAGGTTACAATAACAAAAAAAGCTGCCAGTCTTTTCATCATGATTGTTTTAGTTTGAAGTGAATTTAGATAAAGACGGTGAAATTGTTAAAACGTTGCAGGGATCTAAATACAAGGAAATAATCACCGGCAAACAGTTATCACAGATTTATATCTGTTAAACCCTCAGGCAGATCCATATAAATGATTTTCTTTCTTTTATCGATACGAAGTATCAGATCTTCGTGAAGAGGTATAAGTATCTCCTGCCCTTCTTTAGTTTTGACTTTCAGGAGCCATTGCTCAGGATTCTGAATGACATCAGCTATTGTTCCGGTAACACTCTTATCAGGCAGCCGCACTTCAAATCCTGAAAGATCAGGCTGGTCGTCCTGCATCATATCTACCCTCTCACCTTCAGTAAGGAAAACCCTGCAGCCTGAAAATGCGCTTACTCTCTCAACCGATTCATAGTCTGAAAATTTCAGACGAAGGATATCCCCTCCCCGGTATTGAGATTCAGATATAAAGAATGGAACCGGTTTCCCTTCTATTTCAAGGAAAACCGATTCCATATCCGGCATTTTGCCGATGAATTCCTTTTCGAGCTTTACCGAAACAGCACCTTCGAATCCATGCAATTTAGTAATCCGTCCCAGCAATATATGGGCTTTATAAGCCATAGGACCGTTGATCCTTCAGCTATTCCAGAGGTTTACTCTCTTCAGCTGTTTCATGGGAAGATTCTTCTGCAGCGGGAGTTTCAGAAGGTTCTGCTGATGCTGCAGGAGCAACTTCTGTTTCTGCAGCAGGAGGTTCAGGTTGACTTGCCGCTTCAGCCCTTGCTGCCATCTCTGCCTGTTTCTTTGCCAGTTTTGCAGCTCTTGCTTCATTAATACTCTTTTCTGCTGTGAGCTGTTTCTCAAGTCTTTCCTCGCGTGATTTTTCGAGACCCGACCTTTTTGCCTCAATTTTAGCTTCATTCTGCGTCATCCACTCCTCAAAACGCCTTGTGGCTTCAGCTTCGTCAAAAGCGCCCTTTTTAACGCCTTCGAGGAGATGCTTTTTAAGCAGAACACCTTTATAAGACAGGATAGCCCTGCATGTTTCAGAGGGCAATGCGCCATTCTGCAGCCAACCCAGAGCCTTATCGAAATCGAGTTCGATTGTGGCGGGGTTAGTGAGCGGATTGTATTTTCCGATCTTTTCAATATATCTGCCATCCCGTGGCGACCTGCTATCAGCTACTA
>JADDYF010000264.1 GCA_015712185.1 Bacteroidales bacterium | reverse complement strand
TTAAAACAGAGTACAAGGTTGAGGTAGCCGAAAACGGACAGGCCGGTATTAGAAAAGCCATTGAGCTCATACCTGATATCATCTTAAGTGATGTGATGATGCCTCTTATGGATGGCATTGAATTGCTGGAGAGGGTCAAAAGCGATTTCCGTACCAGTCACATTCCGGTGGTGATGTTAACTGCAAAGGCAGATATTGATTCCAGGCTTGCAGGCCTGGAAAGGGGAGCTGATGCATATATTGCAAAACCATTCGATGAACGGGAGCTTCACATTCAGCTTAAGAACCTTGTGGAACAGCGAAAAAGGCTTCATGAACGGTACACCTCTCCTGAAAGAATCCCTGAAACATCTGATAGATTCCTGAAAAGGGAGGATGAGTTTATGACAAAGGTAAGGCAGGTTATGGAGGCTAATCTCGTTGAGGAAGAATTCGGGATCTCGCGTCTTTGCACTGAGCTGGCAGTGAGCAGGACCCAGCTTTACAGAAAGTTTAAATCTCTGAGTAACAAAACTATAGCAGATTATTTCAAATACCTCAGGTTATACAAAGCAAAGGAACTGCTTTTGACCACTGACCTCAATATCACGGAAGTGACTTATTCAGTCGGTTTTAAGAGCATTTCTTATTTCAGCCGCGAGTTTGCGCGTGAATTCGGGCAGTCACCAAGTGAATTCCGCAAATAACTTTCTCCTCATCCCTAAAAATCATTCTTTCATACGATGCTGCTGGTAATCTGACCTGGATTTACCGTTGATCTTAAAATCCAAAATAAGATACACCCGCCACATAACATTATGTTTGGTACTTACAGTAAAATTTCCGGAACTGTCAGTAAAACCTGACACGAATCGTTGGTCTAATTTTGATATCAGAAACCATTTTCAAGTATGCAGTTAAGAATTATTTATTTACCTAAATCATTGAATTATGAAGATATTAAAGATTTCTTTGCTGATTGCGTTTGTGATATTCTCCGGCTTTGTAAGAGATTCACAGACAGGGAAAACCGACACAGGGGTTGTTGTACCCATGAAATTCTGGGGTGTAATCCTTCCCGATGATGCCGGGGGGCTTATACCGTGTGATCCTGTATGGGCCGGTATTAATCACCGCAGATTTGGCTTCCTGCAAGGGCATCAGACACATGGCGGAGAATTGATTAAAGAACAAAGCACCTGGGAAATAATCAGTTGTAGTACTGATCTTGCCACCGGATTAAATACCTCACAGGTTGTAGGTGTCAACACCGTTTCTAACGGAGACACGTACACCTGGGTCTGCACCATGTTAATTAATATTTCCGCCATGGATGTCATCTTAAACGTCACTGTTACCGCTGGAACGGGCAGATTTGAAGGTGCTACGGGAGAGATAAATATGTCTGGAACAATGACAGGACATGGAATCCCCTGCTACGGCGAAGGGTTTTTGAGCTTTCCGAAAAAAGACCAGTAGCAGAATGATTTTTTCGTGATCTGCCAGATAGTGCAGGGAACGAAGTCTTCGAGAAGGTACAGCGGGCTATCTTCAGATACTGAAATTAAACGTATACGTATACTTCACCATAACCGACCTGCTGTTATAAAGAGGCAGGTTCGGTTCCTCACGGGTGAGGCTTGTATTGCGGCCTTCGTTGAACATGAAATAGAGATCATTGCCCTCCGACGGATTGTACCTTATCCTGAAATTGGTAAGGATACTGTGATCGGCTGTGTTATGCTGGATAAATGTGCTTATGGAAAATTTTGTGTTGAGCATATATAGTGCCTTTATCCCGATAATATGGTTTGTCATCAAAATATTTCCTGCGGGAAGGTTTATGTGATCAAAATTATAAGTACCGCCTATCTCCAAATGTCTCGACATGTTCCAGGTCGGTTCAAGCCTGAATGATACCCTGCTCCCACCGAAATATTGTCCGGTTTCGGTAGAGAATAAGGTGAACAGGGCCTTCGACTGCGGAGTACTAACTTCACTCCTGAAATTGACGAACCGGTATCTGCCCGGTTCCACATAAACTTCTTCCGGGATGATCTCCAGGGGATCTTTCAGGTTCTCATAATTATAAATAAGAGAAAAATACCCCATCCACTGGCTCTTTGTCTGGAACGACCATCCCACCTGCGGATTCCAGGTCATAAGCGATCCGTCAATAATATATCTGTTGTACCTGAACCTGAATTCCGGTCCGTGGGAAAATACAGGCGACTTCACACCAGGCAGCCAGCCGTAACGAAGCGATCCCCTCATGGTAATGACATCTTCGATTGTCTCGAAACCGATGCCCGGATTATAATGAATTCCCGATTGGCTGTAGGCAAAATCATAACCCAGTCCTTTCCTCGACCTCCTTTCCCACAAAAGCATAAACCTCGCAGGTTCAAACGGTGTGGAGTTCCTCACACTGTCCCTGAAGGTCTGGCTCCAGAGAAGTGTAAGGTAATCGCTCCCGAACACCCTGAATATACCGTCCATCCCATATGACAGATTATAGGAACCATCAGTACCCAGCCTGCTGGTGTATATTGCCCCTAAGTATGAGTTCTCGTTCAGTACCTGCCTCCGGATCCTTATAACTCCGAAGTTTTCCGAAGGTACGAGTTCCCTCGTGACTCCCGAGCTGGTTTTTTTCAAGAGGGGGGCAGTCTGCATGTCGAGTACACCTAACTCCAGCTTATTGATCCTTCCCGTGAGCTTTGCACCTCCATATATCCTTATCGGATCAGGATTCTCTTCGTCATCGCTTAGCCCAATACGACGGCTGTAGAACAGATTATTATTACCGCTCGAGTTGAAATCGAAGATGCTTGCCCTCTCGAGGAAAAAAAGACGTTTCTCGGGGAAATAGAGGGCCATACGTGTGAGGTTTATCTTTTCATCGTCCGCCTCAACCTGTGCGAAGTCGGTGTTCACGGTAAGGTCGAGGATCAGGTTGCTCGATAATCCGTATTTGACATCGAGTCCTGCCTCCACTGGTTTTTTATCCCAGTTCCAGTATGCTGTCCCCTCTTCGTTGAGATCGTTGTTCTTTTCGTATCCGGTCATTCCATAGGGAGCCACATTCAGTGGTTTCGCCGGTTTCACGTTTCGGAGTATGATGTCCTGTGCCTTCGAGGGTTTGATGGTTGAATATTCCCCCCAGTCGGGTGGTATGACAGGGTAAGTATCAATCTCATTCTTTGCAGGGATCCATCTCCTGACTATCAGTCCCATCCGCACTATGCCGTTTGTCTGCTGGAATCGCAAGCTGGAGAGAGGCACTCTTATCTCGGCGGTCCACCCTTTCTCATCGGTTGCTGTACGGACATCCCAGAATGCATTCCAGCTCAGGTTCATAGGTTTCTGGTCCGGACGTGTAAGAACTGCGTCGCGCTGGATGCTCGCATCGAAACGCAAACCATCGGGAGTGGTGTAAAAAACCACTCCGTTTTCGTTATCGTTGTAGGTATCAAGTATAAAACCGAAAAGATCACCACCGAGCCCGGTATAATCTCTTTTGTAGCTTGCTGACCTGATCATCGAAATATCCTTATAACAGATCCTTGCACCCATATAAAGATATTTTTCATCGTAGGCAAAACGAACGTCTGTTTCCTCTGAAGGCTCCTTCCCGTATGAAGGTGAATGCATTGTCATTTTGAGGGGGAAAGCAGAATTCCACCCTTTTTCATCGGGGATGCCATCGAAATTCAAAGGATAAGTCAGTTTGCTGATCTCGACACCGGACTGAACAGTTGAATTAATCTGGCTTAGTGAAGCAGGTCCCGTGAGAAACAGAAGGAGCATTAAGCCCGGACAAATATAACGCATCTATTGGTAAGGCAGATTTTTCAAAATAAATCCCCCAAAAATATAAAATAAGCTGAATCAAGGATGATGGAAATCATAAAGAAATTTAAATGACCCCTGAAGACATCCTGCCTGAGCCCGGAACGTGGAAATCCTCTTCAAGTATCGGATAATCCCGGAAAGATCCATTTCACTGGATTCAGCTTACCGGAATTGACCGGACAAGTACTGAATAAAATTCGTTTGAAAATAAAAGAAAACTGACGTTGACGAAGTATTAATGAAGTATTAATCGAGAAGATCATATTTTCGAAGAAAATCATCAGTGATTTCAAGTATTTCGTCATCAAAGTAGCGTGAATATTTTGGATTTCCGTCTCCCAGATAGTGTCTTCTATCCTCATATTCATGCAGTTCAAAATAATTACCTTCCTTTTTCATCGCACTTTCAAAAAATTGAACAGTCCAGACAGGAACCTGTTCATCATATTTCCCATGAAACCCGATGATCGGAGGCATTCCTCCCTTTATATTATGGGCCGGTGAGATACTCCATATTTTATTTCTGCGGTCAGCCAGCAAACGATCACACCAGGCCTCAACAGTATTTACACATGCCGAAAACAACAAAATCGCATTTGGGCGACAACTTATGTCAGGATCATCTGATGTTTCGTTGTAATCCTCAATCATGGCAGTCGATAGAGCCAGGTGACCTCCCGCAGATTGACCGGCAGCAACTATTTTGTTTCTGTCAATATGGAGTTTTCCGGCGTTTCCCCGAACCCATCGTATTGCCGATTTTGCATCCATTACAGATTCGATTGGGCTAA
>JADDYF010000247.1 GCA_015712185.1 Bacteroidales bacterium | reverse complement strand
CCACCTTTTGCCGGAATATACTAACCATCCATAACCGGAGTTAAATCACAGATGTATAAATAATTATAAAAAAGTTATTCTGACCGGCCAAATGTGGTCAACAGAACCGGCTTTTGCAGCTGATATTGTTTCCCTGGCTCTTCTGTTCTCTGCTTGAAGGATTTTTATTACTCAGGTTCTAATTCGTAAGTTCTGATAGGTTTATATTTCATAGTCCACAAAAATGGAACCCATAATATAATGCCTCCAATTATGGCACCTATATCTACCTCCTCGTTTCTACTAAAGGAAGTATTAAAATCTTTATAACCTTCTTTTTTAATATTAACTATATTGGACGAACCAACGATTTTAGTATCAGTATAGGTATATGGCGTTTCGCCATAATATTCCCCATTGATGTAAAGCTTTGCGCCCGGGGGAATTGTTACAATTTGAGTTGTACTTGAGCAGCTTGAAAATAACAAACATACTGCAAGAATCCCAGCGGTTGTTCTTAATAATGTTTTTTTCATGATCGAAGAAGATTGTATTTGAGTAAAAATGGTTGCAAAATAAAATCACGTTAGAGTAAAATTAATATAAATAAAAACCAAAATCAATTATTTTAAAGTTACTAATCAATATTAAACTAAAGTTATTTAATTATTTAAATACAATTCAGATGAGCTAGGTGTAAATTGACAAATAAACGACTAATTTTAAATTACCTTTTAAAACCTGTAATTATGAAAACAATTAATTTTTTGAGCCTTATAACCCTGATGATTATATGCAGTTGTAAAAATGGAAATCAATCACCGATACAAGGTGCATGGCAACTGGTTCATGAAGATCACATAAAAGGTGGTAAAATAACAGCTGTATTCCCGATTTCTATCACTGGAGGTGAAATTAAAATGTGGTCGGAACACAACTTTGTTTTTGTCGGCCGATTTAAACAGGATACGATATTTACTGACAGCTATGGAGGAGGAACTTATACGCTGGAGGGCAACCGGTATGAAGAATATGTTCAATATCACAGCGTACCGGATTATGTTGACCAGACGGTCAAAATTAAACTGGAAATCATGAATGATACTATTATTCAGACTTATCCGGTTGATGATAACGGGCAGGTAAACAAAAATGAATATTATATAGAAAAATGGGCTCGATTAAAATAAGAATTTACCTGAATATTAATTAATTATATTGTAACTTTAGCTAAATCGATCTGGTTATCTAAACATTAGAATAATTATTATGAAAAAAAGAATGTTTACAAGTCTGGTTGTACTGGCTTTCATTCTGACAATTAATGCTTATAGCCAGGGTTTTGTTGAGACGGCTGAACAAGGCACTATTTCAACATTTTACAATAACAGCTGCATTCTGAAACTTGCATCAGGTGAAGAAATTCAGGGAAAATTTGCAGGTGGAGTTTATGTTAATAACGGATTTTCAAGAGTTTCAGTTAAACTTGAAAACGGAGAAAAAGCCAAATTTATGCCTGAACAAATTGCTTCAATGCAAATAAAAACATCTGAATTAATGAGATTAACTATGATTTCGGAGGCAAGCAGCTCTATAAAAGAAATGGTCAAAACTGATTTTAATGCGATAGTAAATCGCGACTATATAATCTTTGAAACCGAACTTACTCCTAAAAAAACTGACACTCGCAGATTACTTCAGCTGTTAAATCCCGGATTTGACAGTAAGATAAAAGTATTTGCAGAACCTGGAAAACAGACAGGAAGTTTAAGTGTTGGAGAACTTCAATTGACAGGCGGTGAAGACAGGGCATATCTTTTTGTTAAGAACGGAGAAAAAGCTATACAGGTTAAAAAAGGAAGCTATTCTGAAAATTTTAATGAGCTTTATTCTGATTGCCCGCAAATGCTTGAATCTTTCAAAGATCAGAAAATCAAGTGGGAGGATGTTGCCCTGCATGTATATGTTTATGATCAGCTTTGCAAGTAAAACCAGTAGCTATTTATAGGAAGTCTCAGGAAATTACCAGGAGACATTTCTTCCTGCTTCAACTTACAAGGGTTATTTATCAGTATTATTGACGGTATTTCTGAATCTTTTTGCAATAGTAAAATATAATCCTGCACTAAAATGAAAATCCTCATAAAAAAAATATTCGGGATTCCCCAGGTGACCTACATATGAAGCCTGAAATTGCGCCTTTATATATTTCCACCCTCCTCTCAGGGTAATAGCCGGTTCAATAAAAAAATGTCCTCTATCTGAAAGATAATTAACTTCATCTGCTTCACCTGGTTCGGTTATTTTATTGTTTATGTCTGTGAAAGATAATCTGTAAATCCGTGTTGATAAAGCAAGGTCTAATACATCGAACATGAGACCATAGGAAGGCTGGATAAATAATTTTGTAAAAGACAGATCAGAGTTTCCGTCATATTCAGTGTAATAATCCCACTGGTCAAAATGCTTGCTTGTGTATTCATGATGCTCTTTACCTCTGCCAATACCTCCATAAATTTCAAATACTCCTCCATATTTTTCAAATGGTTTATAATAACCCAATCCTCCTTCAAAATAATTTCCTTTGCCATAATCAAGATCTGATACATCTCCTCCCTTGGTATGCATAAAATCTGCCATTAAACCAATATTATGAGGAAAGGAGTAAGCAGCCTGAATTTCAGCAGATCCAGAATAAACTCCAGCTGAATAAGATCCCGATAGGTGAAATTCATTACTTTCTCTGAATAATGGAACATTCTGTGTATTGGCTACATAATAATAATGATTGCAGCTGCATAGCAAAACTGATGTTAAAATGATTGTTATGGTAAGTTTTCTCATTATAAATGGTTAAATGGTATAAATATCTTCATGAAGAATTATTATATCAAAGTTACATCAGTAATAAACCAAAATCAAGAAAATTCTCACATTATAACGATCAGGCATTAGATGTATCAAAATTCATAAATTTAACCTTCAAATCACCCAAAATCTATGCTTTCAACTGAAGATATACTCTTTTCACCATTCAAACTAGGCCCGGTCACCCTTCGCAACAGAACGATCCGGGCTGCTGCATTTGAAGGAATGTGCCCCGGGAATAAAGTATCAGAAGATCTGATAAGTTATCACCGGTCAGTTG
>JADDYF010000223.1 GCA_015712185.1 Bacteroidales bacterium | reverse complement strand
TCACCGGATTGTAAGCTGGTGAAAATATGAACTTCTTGATTTAAAAGATGAAAACAAAGATTCTGTCTAACTGTTATAAAATTAGTATATTTGCGAGTTACAACTAAAAAGCTACCAGGTTTGTAAAATGATGAGAATGATTTTTAAAAACATATCGGTTTTTTGCTTATTAGCAGCAGGAATCTCGTTTAATGCTCATCTGTATATTCCTCATGATCATCATTTAGCTGATTCATATGCTCATCAGGAAGATATCTGTCCTGATTCAAGCGATAAAACTGGTCATGGTTCAGGTTTACCAGTTCATTGCCATGCATTTAATGATATAACCTCTGAAAAAGCTACGACATATTTCCTAAAAGAAAATATTCGGTATAATGACATCACAATCGGTTGTTTTATTGATCGGTTTGCTTTTGATACGGAATATTTCTGTATAACAATTAGTAATCTTCGGAAACCTATCACCGATTCTTATCTTCTTGATTTTTCTCCCTTTAGGGCTCCCCCTGTATTATCCTGATACTTTTTCCCATTCATCAGTAATCATGCAATAGTTAAATATTGCATCTTCTGATTTTTATCAGAATGAAATAGTCTATTGCAAGACTCATCTGTCAGATAACCATTTAGTAACAACATATTTTTACAAAGAATGATTGAGAGAATCATAAGTTTTTCGATTAAGAATAAATTCATTATCGGACTATTCATTGTTGCCCTAATCGGATGGGGTACATATTCATTGACGAATTTGCCAATTGATGCCATTCCCGATATTACAAATAATCAGGTCCAGATCATCTCGATAGCTCCATCATTGGCAGTTCAGGAGGTAGAGAGCTTTATTACTGCACCCATTGAAGTTGCAGTAGCTAATATTCCCGATATTATTGAACTTCGATCTATTTCCCGTTTGGGGTTATCTGTAATAACCGTAGTATTTGAAGATGGAGTAGATGTATATTGGGCAAGGCAACAACTTAGTGAACGATTAAAAGAAGCTGAGGAGATTATTCCGTCAGGACTTGCACAGATATCGCTAGCTCCGATTTCAACCGGTCTAGGTGAAATTTTTCAGTACCGTCTTGTAGTAGAAAAAGGTCATGAAGAAGAGTTTAATCCAATGGAACTCAGAACAATTCAGGATTGGATTGTTCGCCGTGAAATGCTCGGGACACCTGGTGTTGCAGACATAAACAGTTATGGTGGATTTGTCAAACAATACGAAATAGCTGTGAATCCTGAAAGATTGAGAGGTATGAACCTGACATTAACTGATATTTTTAATGCACTGGAAAAAAACAATGAGAATACCGGTAGTGCTTACATCGATAAAAAACCAACTGCTTATTTTATAAGGGGTATAGGGCTGGTTAAAACTATCGGAGATATTGAAAAGATTGTTGTTAAAACCACTGATTCAGGTATTCCTTTGTTAATAAGGGATATTGCTATTGTCCAGTATGGCAACGCTATCAGGTATGGTGCTTTTGTTGTAGATACTACCGAAGCAGTTGGGGGGGTTGTAATGATGTTAAAAGGTGCAAATGCACATCAGGTGATTGATAATGTTGAGACCCGCATAGAATCTATCCAAAAATCATTACCGAAAGAAGTTAAGATAGAGCCCTTTCTTAATCGCTCAGATCTCGTCGGACGGGCGATTGGAACAGTTTCAAGAAACCTAATTGAAGGAGCACTGATTGTCATCTTCGTTTTGGTCTTGTTACTCGGGAATCTGCGTTCCGGGCTTATTGTAGCTTCTGTTATCCCTCTATCGATGCTTTTTGCTGTTTCGATGATGAACCTTTTTGGAGTGTCTGGTAATCTTATGAGCCTCGGAGCAATAGACTTCGGGCTGATAGTCGATGGTGCTGTAATAATTGTTGAAAGCGTCGTTCACAGGATTTCCATGAGCACACATCATCATCCTGGTGTAATAAAGCTTAACCAGGAACAGATGGACGAAAATGTTCAAGATTCGGCAAAACGTATGATGAATTCAGCGACTTTTGGGCAAATCATAATATTGATCGTTTATCTTCCAATAATGTCACTTGTAGGAATTGAAGGGAAAATGTTTCGCCCTATGGCACAGGTAGTTACTTTTGCACTTATTGGAGCAACAATTCTTTCTCTCACCTATATCCCCATGGCTTCTGCATTATTCCTGAGTAAGAATACAAGTCATAAGCCAAATTTTTCTGATCGGTTGATGGATTGGATCCGTAAATTATTTAATCCACTAATTGCATTTGCGCTTAAAAGAAAACTTCTTGTTTCTGTTTCAACTATTGCACTGTTCATCTTCAGTCTGGCATTGTTTAACCGTTTGGGTGGTGAATTTATTCCCCAGCTTGAAGAAGGGGATCTTGCTTCAAGTGTTATAACACTTCAGGGAGGATCATTGACAAATACAGTAGATAATGTTATTAAAGCAAATAAAATATTGCTTGAAAGCTTTCCTGAGATCAAACATGCAGTTTGTAAGATAGGAGCTGGTGAAATTCCCACAGACCCCACTCCAATGGAGACAGGTGATTACATCATTACCCTTAAAGATAAAAGCGAATGGGTGTCGGCAACAACACGTATGGAGCTGATCAGCAAAATGGAAGAAAGTCTGATTCCGGTGGCAGGAGTTAAATTTGGATTTCAGCAACCTATACAGATGAGGTTTAATGAGTTAATGACAGGCTCAAAACAAGATATTGCTGTTAAAATATTTGGAGATGACTTAATTATACTCTCCGAAAAAGCTGCCGATGTAGAAAAAGTAATTGGGGCAATTGCCGGGGTTCAGGATATTAATGTTGAGAAAGTTACAGGTCTTGCCCAGATTCAGGTTGAATACAACCGTAGCCGTATTGCACAATATGGTCTTTCTGTAGAGGATTTAAACCATGTACTGCGTGCAGCTTTTGCGGGTAGCCAGGCGGGAGTTGTTTTTGAGGAACAAAAGAGATTCGGATTGGTAGTTCGTCTGGACAAAGATTACAGACAGAGCCTTGATGATGTAAAAAATCTCACTGTTGCACTTACTAACGGACATCAGATACCATTTGACCAGATAGCTGATATTTCAATTAATTCGGGTCCTGCCCAGGTTTCGAGAGAAAATACTAAACGAAGGATAACTATCGGATTTAATGTCCGGGACCGTGATATTCAAAGCGTAATAAAGGATGTAACGGCTCAGATAGATCAGAAAATTCAATTGCCTGCCGGTTATTTCATTTCATATGGAGGTGAATTTAAGAATCTTGAGGCTGCCCGGAAAAGACTTTCAATAGCCGTTCCTGTTGCGCTGCTTTTAATTTTTGTGTTGCTGTACTTTACATTTAATTCAGCAAAACAATCCCTCTTGATTTTTACAGCAGTTCCCATGTCAGCTATTGGCGGAGTCTTCGCCCTATGGATAAGAGGAATGAACTTCTCAATATCAGCAGGTGTGGGATTTATAGCATTATTTGGTGTTGCTGTACTTAACGGCATAGTGCTGATTGCTGAGTTTAACAGACTCGAAAAGAAAGGAGTTACAGATATTACGGAGAGGGTACTAAAAGGTCTTCAGACAAGGCTGCGTCCCGTCATAATAACTGCATCTGTAGCTTCACTGGGATTTCTGCCGATGGCTTTATCAACTTCTGCCGGTGCCGAAGTGCAAAAACCTCTTGCAACTGTGGTGATTGGTGGACTGATCACAGCAACATTTCTTACACTGGTTATTCTTCCTGTTTTTTACATCTTTTTTTCTTCAACCAAATTCAGATTCAGATTTAAAGGCGGATCAGCTAATAAACTTGCAGCTATTCTCCTCTTGTTTGGTGCCACATCAATTTTAAATACCATAAGCAGCCAGCAACCACGAGTCATCAATCTGCATGATGCAATTCAGATGGCATTGGACAGTAACCTCTCGGTTAAATCTGCTGCTTTATCAATAGATGTACAGAAAGCTCTTAAGGGTGCTTCTCTTGATCTTCCAAAAACAGTTATTGACGGTCAATATGGCCAGTTCAATTCATATACTAACGATAACAGCGTTGCTGTTTCTCAATCATTTGAATTCCCTTCAGTGTATGTTAACCGATATAAGCTGGCCAATGCAAATATTAAAAGTAGTGAATTGAACTACCTGGTTTCCCAGCTTGAAATAGCAACGCAGGTGAAACAGGTTTACTGGCAATTTATATTCCTTTCTTCAAAGCAAAAACTGCTAATTTACCAGGATAGCCTTTATTCAGGCTTTTTAAGAGCTTCGGAATTAAGAGCAAAAGTTGGAGAAACCAACCGGTTGGAAATGATCACTGCCCGTTCTCAAAGCCTTGAAATAAAAAACCAGCTGTATCAGGTAACTTCTGATATTGCTATCATTAGTCGTAAACTAATGATATTGTTGAATAGCAGATCGCCTTTAGTACCATCAGTTAAACAAATCCGTCGAATCGATTTTAAACTTAATCCTGATAGTATTTCGGTTGAGCAGAATCCATTTCTGGGTTACATAAAGCAACAAGTCGAAGTTTCCCAAATTGAAAAAAGACTTGAACGCAGTCAGTTGCTTCCAGATTTTAACATCGGCTATTTCAATCAGACAATTGTAGGGACGCAGGAGATAAATGGAGTTCCACGAAGTTTTGGCAAGGATTTCCGGTTTACAGGTGTTCAGGCCGGTATATCTGTTCCGTTATGGCTTCCTCCATATACATCAAGAGCAAAGGCTGCAAAAATAACTGAAAACATAGCAAGGACTAATGCGGAAAATTATACTAAATCAATTTCCGGTAATTTCCAATCGTTGCTTGATGAATTTAATAAATACTCTTCAAGTGTCGATTATTATGAAAAACAAGCTGTTCCTGAAGCGGACCTTATAATCCAGCAGGCAAACCGTAGTTATAAAGCCGGAGCTATGGATTATCTCGATTATGTTCTTACACTAAACAGGGCATTGGCAATCAGACAGAACTATCTTGATGCCCTAAATAGCTTCAACCAAACTATTATTTCAATTGAATATATAACAGGTAAAATCTTTTAAATTTTATTTATCATGAAAAAATTAAAGTATAAAGTATCATTGGTTTTTTTTGGAGTTATAGCCTCCCTGAGTTCATGTACCATGTTTAATGAGCCAGTTACAGAAATCCAGGAAGTTGAAATTCTGCCGGAAGATATTGTAGAATTACGTGACGATCAGATTAAACTTGCCGGTATTCAGACAGGTTCAGTTGAGATGCGGTCAGTAAATAACACTCTTAAAGTTAATGGAATTGTTTCAGTCGCACCACAAAACAAGGCAACTGTATGTATGCCTTTGGGCGGTTTTATTAAGAGTACTTCTCTACTGCCAGGAAATGCTGTTAACAAGGGTCAGACTCTTGCAGTTATAGAAAATCAGGATTTCATTGATATTCAACAGAATTATCTGGAAGCAAAAAATAAACTGGTATTTGCAGAAGCAGAGTTCAAGCGTCATACAGATTTGTACAAGGACGATGTTTATTCTGAGAAAAATGTTCAACAGGTCACAGTGGATTATAAAAACCTTAAGGCATTGGTAAAATCTCTGGAACAGAAACTGTTACTTATAGGCATTAATGCTGATCAACTCAATGAAGACAACATCAGTAATACAGTCAATCTGGTATCCCCCATTAAAGGTTTTCTGAAAGCAGCAAATGTAAATATCGGGAAATACGTTTCATCTACCGATATTCTTTTCGAAATCGTAAATAGTGATAAACTATTTCTTGAACTGACATTGTTTGAAAAAGATGCCGAAAAAGTAGTTCCGGGACAGAATATTAAGTTTTTTGTTAACAATGGAGACGATGTTCATGAGGCAGTGATTACCCAGACCGGGAAAGTAGTCAGTGATGACAAAACCTTTATGGTTTATGCCTCAGTTGTCAGTGCCTGCAAAGATGTTTTACCGGGAATGTATGTGAATGCACTCATTGAAGAATCAAATATAGAAGCCCCATCACTGCCTTCAGATGCAGTAGTGAGTTTCGATGATAAGAATTACATATTCACTTTCGAAAAGGATAAGGTAGAAGCTGGTAAAAATATGACCGAATATCGGATCATTGAAGTTAAAAAGGGCATTGCAGCATCGGGTTATACTGAAATTAGACTTCCTGAAGGATTTAACATTCATACCGCAAAGGTTGTCATCAAAGGAGCATATAATCTTCTTTCAGCAAAGAAAAACGCTGGAGAGATGGCATGCTGATTATTAATTTATTCAGCATCAGTTAAATGAAAATTACAGCATTGAATATGTCACGATCCGGGTAGAATTTGGAGAAACCGGAAAGTGTAGTATTGTATTCTTAAAAATTATTTAATCTTTTCCTGAATAGCCCGGATTCTAATTACAGGTAATCATAATTATTACCAGTTCGAATCATACCAGGTTCTTACGTCGGTGACTATCATTCCTGCTTCGCTCGCAGCAGCTATTCCGAGATCAGCATCCTCAAACACTTCAATGTAACAAGGATCAACCTTCATAAGTTCAGCACATTTAAGAAATGTTTCAGGGTGCGGCTTGAAGGAATTTACATCATTTGCAGTAACTATTATCTCAAAGTATTTTCTGAGTCCTGTTATATCGAGTGTACGTTCGACAGCTTCCCTGTGTCCTCCGGTTCCAACTGCCATAGGTAGCTTTCCGTGATATTTCTCAACAATATCAGTTACAGGCTTAATAGGTCTTACGAGGTGCTGAAGTTTAAAGAACTCATTTAGCTTCTCCTTCATGATCTGCTCTATGCTGACACTTCCGTTAAGACCGCAGGTTCTGATTATTTCATCTGCAATAATCCAGCCGGGGCTTCCTGTATGTTTTCTGAGAAATGTATTGTCGATATGAGCCCCGTATTTTTCACAGGCCTTTTTCCAACCGGCAAAATGATAGGGCATCGTATCGGCAAGTGTGCCATCAAGGTCGAAGATCAAACCTTTAACACCCGGTTTAATATCGTATTTCATTTTCTTTAACGAAGGGGCAAAGTTAAAGAAAATGATCAATTTATGTTTACCTGTATATGATTTTCTTAAATGTAATTGATTCAGAGGTTGATTTTCTCCCTGAAAAATATCTCAAGTTCAGCGGATTTTTTCCCTAAATCCATTTTCCTGATTTTCACTCTCTCAACTTTTTGTCCTGTTTGCGCCGAAAGATCCTTCAGGAGATCCTGGTGAAGCTCGGGATTAAGCAGCTCAGTTTTATTATAAGTGATTGTGAATGAATTCAGTGTCCTCTTCCGGAAGAACATTTCCAGAATATATATTGCACCAATTACTACGGAATTGACAATGACTGCACCCACTACAGGAGGCGGGATATGTGCCTGGGAATTAATTACGGAAATTCCTATTATAGTAAAAATATAGGTCATCTCCTTGACAGAATAATTTATTGTTCTGAACCTCAGGATGGCAAAAATAGCGAACAATCCCAGCGCCATTCCCATCTGGAGCTCAATAGTTTCAAGGACCGAGCAGATAAGGAAAATCATAATTCCCATCAGAAAGAATGAGAAGACATATTCTTCCTTTTTAGTATTCTTATAATAGAGAATCACTATCACTATGAAGAGTACAATCAGATTTATCACGAATCTTAATAACAAACTCCACAGTGAGGAGCTCTGGGCCAGGGTTTCAATTGACATCTTATTCTTATTTAAGGTTGGCTAAAACTTCAAACATTCGGACAGAAATTTATAGACAATTGTATTACGCTTATCAAAACCATCGTAAAAACCATCAATGAAAATTGTAATATCTTTCTTTGTTCTTTCTTTCATATAGGGGAATTCATTTATAATTCTGTAAAATTCATCCTTTTTTTCTGCAAATTCCCGTATCGCATCAATAAAAACCTCTTCACTTCTGCAGACGCCCAGATATCGGCGTTCACGCATGGTTTTTATTCCAAGTCCTTCAAAAGGCACTACATAATCCACATTGACAAGCCCGGTACCGTCAAAATCATATGGAATTATCACACCAAGTTCAGGTCTGTCCGAAGTAGCCTGCGACAGAACAATGATATTGTGATAGATCGGAACGGACCAGTCGGTATTCCCTATCATATAATTGAAAATCGCCATCCTGTCCATGATCTCGGGTTTGATGCTTTTCTGGGTTATATTCGTCGATGTGACCTCAACGGAATTTATCCGTCTGCATAAGACATTCACAGGTTCAATGAAGAATGCAAACTGACGGATCGGCTTACTCTTTTTCGCCGTGTTTATATAGGTGATCCTTGCAAGCCTTACCCTGAGGCTGTTTTCAGTCAGCACATTATAGAGCTTATAAACGAGGTATTCTTTCAGTGTGAATTCCTCATTTCCAAGTTTGCAGTGCGTAACTACCTTCAGTTTATCGATATTGCTGAACTCATCAGTGTCTTTTTCTTCTTTTTTGAAGTTTAACCTGATGGGCGGCATGTCGCAATAGGAGCGGCGCAATATTCCCCGTGCTCTCAGTTTTATTTCTTTGTTTATTGAATCTGTAGGACTGATATGGTATGTTAATACAGCAGGGAATTCTTCTTCCTCTGATTTTGACCGCCTGTATGCGTTTATATCAAACCTGAGAGTTATTTCGAGCAAATCATCTCTTTCGAACAGCCTGATATTCTTGTTTAATGTGTCCTTTATCTCGTAGGTAATATCAACCGTATCGTTCTGGCTGAATACAGGTGTTATTATAAACCCTGCCAGTGAAAGAATAGAGCAAATCAGTTTTTTCATTTCAACCGGATTGTTTTACCAAAGTTGTACTTTATTTTTTATCTAATTTACTAAAAATAAGAAAATCAATCTGCCGGGTACTACAAAGGCAGAAGAATCTGTTTCAGATATAATTCTGTTAGTTTTCAGGAAGAATAATAATGTTTATTTCTCATACTGAGCAAGGTACTCCTTTACCTGGCGGTAAACATTCTCAGCGGTAAAGCCGAATTTCTCATCGAGGACTTTGTAGGGTGCCGAATAACCGAAGCTTGTAACACCCCAGACTTTTCCTTTCGGTCCGACCAGACCCTGCAGTGTGACAGGCAGCCCGGCTGTCAGTCCGAATACCGGTATGCCATCGGGAAACACTGATTTCCGGTATGCTTCAGGTTGTTTCCTGAATAATCCTTCAGACGGAGCTGAGATAATTCGTATTTTGAGGTTATCCTTAGCCAGAAGAACGGCGGCTTCTACAAGAGTTGCTACCTCAGAGCCGCTGGCTACGAGTATAATATCGGGCTTCCCTACAGAATCACTGACAATATATGCACCTTTCTCCGTCTGGAGTGCATCAGCATATCTGTCATTGTCCCTGGATGGCAGGTCTTTTATATTCTGCCGTGAAAGTATCAGAGCTGTTGGTGTCCTTGAATTTTCGAGGGCGATCTTCCATGCAACGCTTGTTTCGATGCTGTCGGCAGGCCGGAGCACCAGCATACTGTTCTCCCCGTGATGGTTCATCATGTGCTCCATAAGTCTTATCTGGGCCTCCTGTTCAACAGGCTGGTGTGTGGGACCGTCTTCACCTACGCGGAATGCATCGTGGGTCCATATATATTTTACCGGCAGGCTCATCAGGCATGCCAGCCTGACTGCAGGTTTCATGAAATCGGAGAAGACGAAGAATGTCCCGCAGGCAGGTATAACACCTCCGTGAAGGGCTATACCGTTCATGATTGCAGCCATAGTCAGTTCCGAGACCCCTGCCTGGAGGAAGGCACCTGAAAAATCGCCCGCGGTAAATGGTTTGGTGTTTTTCAGGAATCCGTCGGTCTTATCGGAGTTTGAGAGGTCGGCAGATGCAACGATCATGTTTTCAACGCTTCTCGCAAGGATGCTCAGTACTGCAGCAGATGCTGCCCTGGTAGCCGATCCTTCCTTTTGCGGTATAGATCTGAAATCGATCGCAGGTAGTTTCCCTGAATAGAATAAGCGAAGTTTTTCATCGAGCATGCTGTTCTCAGCTGCCCATCCTGCTTTTCGTTCTTTCCACTCTTTTGCAGCCTTTCGTTTGTTATCCAGCACCTTTTTGTAATGATCTCTGACCTCTTCAAAAATACAGAATGGATCTGAAAGATTCCCGCCCAGATTGATCAGTGACTTTTCAAACGAGCCTCCTGCTTCTGTTACCGGCATACCATGTGTGGAAGTTTTTCTTTCGAAGCTGTTCCCGTCCTTGTCAAGCAGACCTTTTCCCATAATGGTCTTACCGATTATAAGCACAGGCCTCTCCTCTGATTTCACAGCCTGACCGAGCGCTTTCCTTACCTGTTCCTGATCATTCCCGTCTATCTCGATCACCTCCCATCCCCATGAGCGGTATTTAAGGGCAGTATCCTCCTTGGTTACTGCTTTGGTCTCGGTAGAAAGCTGTATATCATTTGAGTCGTAGAACATTATCAGATTATTGAGGCCAAGGAATCCGGCCAGACGGCCTGCCCCCTGTGAGATCTCTTCCTGTATGCCTCCATCGGAGATGAATGTGAATGTCTTATGTGCAAAAAGCTCACCGAACCTGGCGGCAAGGAACCGCTCCGCAATAGCAGCTCCGACAGCATTTGTATGTCCCTGACCGAGGGGACCGGAGGTGTTTTCTATACCTCTTTTCCTGTCAAGTTCGGGGTGTCCGGGTGTCGGGCTTGACCATTGCCGGAATTCTTTAAGTTCGTCGATAGTGAAATGACCTGTCAGAGTCAGCACCGAATAAAGCATCGGAGACATATGTCCCGGATCGAGAAAGAACCGGTCGCGATTGATCCATTCTGGCTCGTCAGGATCAAAATTCAGGAATTCGGAAAATAGTATATGAATAAAATCAGCGCCGCCCATTGCACCTCCCGGGTGTCCCGATCTGGCTTTCTCCACCATTGCCATTGCCAGAATACGGATATTATCGGCAGCTCTTTTATTTACATCGTAACTCATAGATATTTCCTGTCCTCCTCAGGTACATCAAAGTATTTATCATACAGGTCTGAGTCGGGTCCTTTTTTCTCAACCCGGGTGCCTCTTATCTTGTACGTGCATTTCTCACCCGCTATACCCGAGAAGTATATATTAAACTCCTTTCCTTCATCATCAATCATTATTATCCTGACGAGGTGATTGTATTTGGCACTGTTTAATTGTGAATGGCAGATAGGACAGGTGTAGATGTATTCTACCCCCTCCTCAATCTTGAATGACGGATGTGTAGTTGTAGTATAATTACCTATCTCGGGATTCAGGAATATTAATCCCCTTTTGGAACTGTTAACTTTTGACGCAGAGAGGACTATCGAGGTTTTGACTTTCAGATGCCCCCTGCAGCTTTTACATAAATATTCAACGGCCATTTTGTACCTCCAGTTTGTTAATGTGTTTAATAATTTTGTCAGCAATACTCTTTACAAGATAGGAAATATTTTCTCCAAAACCAATTTTCTCAGGCTGGATACCCAGGACCAGGACAGGCATAGAAAAAAAAGAAGATAAGCTTTTGAGAGAAATGTTGTGGGTGTTAAAGGTCAGATCCTGTGTCTCGCTTAATGAGAATAATTTAAAAGTACCCGGAGAGGAATTGAGATCCATGCAGTCAATCAGGACCAGTAAATCGGGATTAAGGGAGTTTATTTTCCCAATATAGTTTTCAACGCTGACTTCGACAGACAGCGATGAAATATTTACTTTGCTTTTTATCTTCCTGCTTATATAAACTCCAACACCGTCATCACTTTTAAGCAGGTTCCCGATTCCGACGAAGAGGATTTTCTTATCCCTTTGGGAGAGAAGGTTGTCCAGGTCACTAAACACCTTTATATAAGTATTTCACGAGGATCTGTCTCAGGCAGTTGGGACAGATGATATTGAACATATCTTTTCTTTTCAGGCTGTCCTTTATTTCAACATCAATATCCTGCCCCTCTGCAAGCTTCAGTTTCTGGTTGAGTATGTTAAGATTGAGTATAGAGGAAAAGGCTTTCGGACCAAGTTTCCTGTGCATATAATAAAGGTGTTCTTTGGTAGTAATTACAGCATTGCAGCTTTTACAGATAAGCAGATCCTTTTCCTGAAATTCAATGTTCTTTTCCCGGTCAAAGACAGCTAAGTCATAAATCTTATCCGAAAGTTTCACACCTTTCCCGGTAATACAATGCTCCTCACACTGACCGCAAAAGATGCATTTACCGTAGTCTCTTTTGATTATTCTGATCCCTTTCGCCTTATCATCACTAAAGGTAATTGCCATTGGAGGACAAACGTTTGCACATGTTTCACAACCGACACAGTTATCGTTATCCACAACGGGTTTACCCCTGAACTTCTCAAATGGAATATGAGGCTCAGCAGGAAACTTTGAGGTATATGGCGCAGAGACAAGTGATATAACAGCCTCCTTCAGTTCTCTTAATTTCGGATATTTCATTTCACAACCTCTTTATAATCATCTTTTATACTTTTTTCTCCGAGCTTAATGCCAAAATGATAGGTTCCCCTGATAAGTGCATGCGCTCCGACAGTCGATGCAAAGAAAAGAATAGGGATTGCCACCAGCGCCTTGATGCCTGCATCGCCGAAGCCAAAGTGGAACGGAACGCTGAGGAGGATACTGCAACAACCCAATGTCACACATTTTGTGGCTGCCTGGAGTCTGTTGTAAGTATCGGGAAGCCTTATTATCCCGATACACCCTAACATGTTAAAAAGAATTCCGATTGTAATGAATATCAGACTTATCATATTACTCATTTAATTTTTTACCGGTCAGGTATTTTGCAAGTGTCAGAGTGCCAATGAAGCTTAAAATGATCCATGCTATTCCTATATCAAGGATATAGGATCTTTCTGTCTGGATAGCAATAATTGCACAGATGCCTACAACAAGTATTCCGAAGATATCCACACCAACCATCCTGTCGGGGATAGTTGGTCCCCTGATTATGCGGTAGAGACAGATTACACTTAATCCTATCTGTATGTAAAGCAGTATGTTCAGGTAATTGCTCATTCTATAATCCTTTTAATATACTTTTCAAAAGCTCCGGTAATCATACCAGTATATACTTCAGGATCCTCTGATCTTATATAGATCCAATGAATAAAAAGATTGTCGCCGATAATATCGACCGATATCGTGCCGGGGGTCATTGTTATTGAATTTGCCAGCAGCATTTTGGCAAAGTCGGATTTCAAAGTTGTTCTTACTTTCACTATACCAGGCCGTATAGGCATTGCAGGGTGGAGGACCCTGTAGGCAACATCGATGTTGGCTTTAATGCACTCCCAGATGAATATAAAAAGGTAAATAATAAACCAGAAATAACGCTTCGGCTGAAGGAATTTGTAAACGCCGTCAAGATAATACCTGGCAAAAATGGCAGAACAGATAATTGATGCAACTGAGCCGACAATCAGGTTTGAAACGGTAAATCTGAAGGTCAGGAGTAACCAGAAGATCAGTGATAATATGAATACTGCTACATATCTCATTTTACATTCCGATTATTTGTGAAGAGTATTTCGAAGGATCCATGAGAATATCAATTGCAGGGGTGAGAATAGCTTCCCTGACACCTGGTATGACCAGTACGCTTAACAGGAGACAGACCATGCTCAGTACAATCATGCTGAATAACATCGGGAAGGGCACTTCCTTTATGCCTGGCTTTAACTTTTCAGGATTCCGGTTGTAGAATGCATAGCGCTGGAATTTCATAAATGATGCGAGTGTAATAATGCTTACAACTGCAGCCAGGGCAGCAAGAAGGTAGAACCGTGCCATCACGGCTGCGATGATGATTATCAGTTTGCTGAAGAATCCGTTAAACGGAGGTATGCCTGAAATAGACAATGATGCAATAAATGATGTTGCAGAAGTGGCCGGCATGGCTTTTGCCAGACCACCCATTTCTTTCAGATCACGGGTGCCTGTTGCATATTCAATTGCCCCGGCATCAAGGAATAAAAGACCTTTAAATGCAGCATGGTTTATAAGATGGAAGATCCCCCCGGTAAGGGCTAGTGCAGCAACTTCATTTCTCATCCCTCTTGAGATAAGTATCATGCCAACACCAACCGACATGACCACATAACCCATCTGGCTGATGCTGTGATATGCCAGCAACCTCTTGAAATCCCATTGCCCGATTGCAAGGAAAACACCAATTACCATTGAAAGCGTCCCGAGCGTGGTTACGAGGATAGCCATCCCCTCGCTGATAAAGAACATGTTGAAAAAGAGCCTTATAATTACGTAAATCCCGACTGCCTTTATCAGGACGCCTGAAAGCATGGCAGAAATAGGTGACGGAGCAGACGAGTGTGCATCAGGCAGCCAGGCGTGGAAAGGGATGATTGCTGCCTTCAGGCCAAAACCGCTAAGGATTAAAATCTGTGCGAAAAGGTAAAACGTTCTGTTATAACCACCTGACAGAGATTCTTTTATATCAGCAATATTAAGAGTTTTGGTTTCCCAGTAAATAAAACCAATCCCGAACAGGATCAGGAACGAAGCCAGTCCTCCCAGAACCTGATACTTGAAAGAAGCTTCAAGTTCATTTTTTTCAACACCGAAAGCTACGAGTGCATACGCCGATATAACAGAGATTTCAAGGAAAACGAATATGTTAAACAGGTCGCCGCTGATTACCACACCATTCATACCAGCAACCATCAGACAGAAGAGGGCATAGAAGTAGTTTTCTGAAGTGT
>JADDYF010000222.1 GCA_015712185.1 Bacteroidales bacterium | reverse complement strand
GGTCGTTGAAAAGCCTGGTCTCGAGATAAAGGATATTTTCTTCAGCACCGAAGATCTTGTTTTCATATTCCTTCAGTTCTTCGGTAATATACCGTTCGGCATTCACAAGAGTCTGCTTACGGATCCATTCCGGGGGAACCTTATCCTTGTGGGTATTCCTGACCTCGATATAATACCCGAACACATTGTTATAGTGTACCTTCAGTGAACTTATGCCGGTGCGCTGGCTCTCCCTGTTCTGAAGATCAGCCAGATAATCCTTACCACTGTAAAGAATTGTCCGAAGGTCGTCAAGCTCTGCCGATACTCCGGTTGCAATGATTTTTCCCTTGCTTATCTGCACCGGAGGATCGTTGTTGAGATCATGTTCAATTCTGTCTGCCAGCGTTTTACATGGATTAAGCTGTTCAGCAAGCTGTACAAGAGGCTGGCAGCCGCTGTTACAGCAAAGCGATCTCAGCGGATCAATTGCATTCAGTGCTCTCTTAAGCTGAACCACCTCCCTCGGATTTATCCTGTTTACTGCAACTTTGGAGAGAAGCCTTTCGAGGTCGCCAATCTGTCTTATCAGCGAAGATACTTCTTCCCTGAATGCAGCTTTCTCAACCATGTGCTGTACGATATCCAGTCGCTCATTCACAGGCTGAATGTCCTTTAGAGGCATTGATATCCAGCGCTTCATAAGCCTTCCTCCCATCGGCGATATGGTACGGTCCATCACATCGATGAGGGTTTTTGCACCTTCATAAGGTGAATGGAACAGTTCAAGGTTTTTTACAGTGAATTTATCAAGCCATACGTATCTGTCTTCCTCTATACGCGACAGGGTGGTAATGTGTCCAAGCTGTTCATGCTGGGTTATATCGAGATAATAAAGTATGGCTCCGGCAGCAATGATCCCACACATCATGTTCTGGACACCAAAACCTTTAAGCGAGCTGGTCTCAAATTGCTTCAGCAGTCGGTCATTTGCCGCTTCCCTGGTAAACATCCAGTCATCAAGTTTATAGGTATAGAATTTCGTGCCAAAGCTTTCCACAAAGAGATCTTTCATCTTTTTTTCATAGAGCACCTCTTTCGGCTGAAAATTGTTCAGCATCTGATCTATATATTCAAGAGTACCTTCCGCTACAAGGAACTCGCCGGTGGATATATCGAGGAATGCAACCCCTGCAATTTTCTTATCAAAATGAACTGCTGCCAGGAAATTATTTTCCTTATGATTAAGGACATTTTCGTTGAGTGATACACCGGGAGTAATCAGCTCGGTTATGCCACGCTTCACTATCTTCTTTGCCAGTTTCGGATCTTCAAGCTGTTCGCAGATTGCCACCCTCTGTCCTGCCCTTACGAGCCTCGGGAGGTAAGTATCAAGTGCATGGTAAGGAAAGCCGGCCAGCTCGACGAATGATGCTGCTCCGTTGGCTCTGCGTGTAAGTGTTATCCCCAGTATTTCAGATGTTTTAATGGCATCTTCACCGAATGTCTCATAGAAATCTCCCACCCTGAAAAGCAGTATTGCATCCGGGTGCTTTGCCTTGACACTATAATACTGCTTCATCAGAGGAGTCTCGGCATATTTTTGGTTATCTGACATTTGAGTATTGATAGCAGAGACAATTATCAATTTCCGGTTATAAACAAAGATACACTTATTTCTTTCAGACCGGAAATTGTTATCTTGGGAGTAATATATTGCTGAACTGTTATGAATAAAGTCCTGATTCTCGGTGCGGGGCTGGTTGTCAGACCAATGGTTGAATACCTTCTGGAACGAGGTTACCATGTAACGATTGCGACCACCACAAAAGAGAAGGCTGAACGTATGATAAAAGGGCATCCGAATGGTGTATCAATGCGCTGGTCAGCTGACGATACGGATACACTCGGGAAGCTGTTAAATGAAAATGACATTGCAGTTTCTTTCCTGCCCTTCAGGTATCATGTGAAAGTGGCCGAAAGCTGCATCAAATGCCGGAAACCTCTGGTTACCACTTCCTATGTTCAGCCTGCCATGCAGGCTCTCGATGAAGAAGCTAAAAATGCAGGCATTATTATACTGAATGAGGCGGGGCTTGATCCCGGCATCGACCACATGACCGCAATGAAAATAATCGACCATATTCATGGCAAAGGCGGCAGGGTTGGGGAGTTTTATTCTCTTTGCGGGGCACTGCCTGCCCCTGAAGCGGCAGATAATCCCCTCAAATATAAATTCTCATGGAGTCCGAAAGGGGTTGTGATGGCAAGCAGGAATGGTGCTCACTATCTTATGAAAGGAAAGCGGGTTACCGTTGAACCTGCCGATCTGTTCAAAGACCGGTTCAGCTATTATTTCCCGGGTGTTGGGGAACTTGAGGTCTATCCGAACAGGGATTCAATAAGCTATCTTGATATTTACGGCATACCTGAAGCTTCGACAATCTATCGCGGCACTTTCCGTTTCAGGGGATGGTGCGAAACGCTCGATGCCATGAAGAGGTTTAACATGCTCGACGATACTCCTGTCA
>JADDYF010000220.1 GCA_015712185.1 Bacteroidales bacterium | reverse complement strand
GAAATTATAATGTGAGGCTTGGTGTGACTGATGCAGATAATGATAAATGCATGGATTCAGTTTTAGTCAAAGCTTTGTCGAACAATAGTATTGCGGGGCAGCTATGGGATGAGACCGGCTTAAGCCAGGTCACTAAAGCAAAAATAACTCTTTATCCCCAGGCAAATATGATGGATTCGACGTCAATACTTATAAACGGATCAAACAGCTATCACTTCTCAGGACTTCAGGCTGCAAACTACACTGTTAAGGCTGTTCCTGATGCTCTATACTATCCAAATGAACTGCCTACATACCTTGGTGACAAACTTGCATTGTTTGAAGCAACCTGGGTTAATGTCTCCGGTAATATTACAGGAAAAGATATCAGGGTCGTTAAAAAGCCATCTCCTCCTCCGGGATCAGGCAGAATTGAAGGGAATATTGTAACAGGGGTAAAGAAGGGATTGACTGTCACCGAAAAAACCAGTGACACTAAGGGCGATCCTGTCAAAAACGCTTTTGTATACCTTAAAGGTTCAACAGATGGCAAGCTTAAAGCTTATGACATCTCCGGTTCTGATGGTTTATTCAGCTTTGCCAACCTGGAGAATGGCTCATATTACTTCCTGGCAGACGTTCAGGGCAAGCCTATGGATGCTGCCAATACCCCGCTTGTCATAAGCGATTCGAGAAAAGAGATTGAAATACTGGCTACAGTGGGAACTGACAAGATCACCATAAAGGATCTGGCAACTGGCATAAATGAAGTGATCCTGGAAACCATCAAAGTATATCCTGTTCCGGCGAGAGATCATATTACAGTTATTATTCCTCAGGGAATGTTCAGTGGTAAATCAGTCAGGATAAGGATACTTGACTTTTCAGGTAAATATTCCTATATTGATAATGACTATGACCTTTCAGGGAATCCTGTAACATTTGACATTAACTCTCTCAGTGATGGAATATACCTTCTTGAGGTAAGTGATAAAGCTACATATCAGCGTATTAAGATTATAAAGATGAAATGATAAAACATTCGTTTCGATTATGTTTTTCACATTATCATGATACTATTCAATAACTACTATAACCGAACCTTTATGAAAACGTCTGCTTGTTTCAGGTTTCTGGCTTCATCAAGCATCTTTCTTCTGATTGGCACCTTTGCCTCAGGACAAGAGATACGCCCGGGAATCGAGTGCGGTTGTGATAAAACCGACACGTATGTCGCTCCGGCTGTCTACAAAATCCTTGTTGAGACGGAACCATCGCAAAAAGAGTTTTTTTCACCTCACCATAAGTATTCACTGACTGCTGAAGTTGATCCTATTGACCCTGATAAAGTAGATATAACTATTAAATCAAACGGTAAAACTATCTTCAGCGAGCCTACATCCGCAGCAGGCTGGGGATTCAGCCCGGATGAAGACCGGTTTGTAATGTACGGCGTCACTTCTGGCAGTTTCCAGATCAGGCTGATTGATCTTAATCCCGATCCCGGCAGGGAGGGAGAAATGGCTGTTCCAGTAACAGGTAGTAATATTTTTGAATCATTAGGCATTTCTTCATCAAATATCAGTTTCAGCCCGCACGGTAAATACCTTCTTTTTGCGGGGATCGACAACAGAAGTGCTTCAGGTGCTCTGTTAATCCTGGATGTTTTCAACAGCAAAACCGGTGAGGAAGTTTATAAAATCGCCGGAACATCAATATCCGGTTATGCCTCAGGTAAAAGTGTTGCAGGCTGGGGTTTCAGTCCCGATGTTAATGACGCCACGTTCGTTCATTCATATCTCACAAATAACGACGCATACAGCTTTGCCGTCATAAACCTCTCAAAAAGCCCGGCAGAGGACATTGTCAAAAGCACAAATAGTTTTTATGACCAGGAAGTCTGGAGATTCAGTCCCTGCGGGGATAAGTTTGCGCGTATCGTTAAGGTTTCAGAAAACAACCTGGAAGGCCAGCTTTTCAGTACAAATACCAGTTATAGTTCTGTACCATTTAATGCTGATAATTATAAAAGTCTCAAATCAACCGCCAGCGGTCATTATGTTTATTACAATGATGGAGATAAAGCTCTTATTGAAAATAACACGGCAGATGATCAGTGTTCAGATAATTTAAATCCCACATGGGAGAACGGCACCCTGGAACTTGTAAAAGCAGAGGGAACTACAATCGAGGTAAAATGGAGCGGAGCTGTTGACCTGCCTGTAGGAAGCACTGTTACTGCCTACAGGTTATTCTGGAAGCCGGAATCTGAATCATCTTATAATGTAATAGAACTGGGTGCAATAAACAGCTATAAGCTTGATGAATTAAAGCCTCTGAAATACTATGACTTTAAAATTGCCGCAGGAGATGCGACAGGTAACTGGAGCAATGATAATGATAATCCGACAGGGCATTTCACTACTGTTGCTGATCCAGTTCCAACATGGCCAGACCCGGGATTAAATTTCTCCGGTATAACAGAAACAAAAGTCACATTAACATGGAATCCGGCCGTTGATACCTGGGGAATTGTTTTTTATGAGATAATCAGAGATGGTGCTGTGATTGACACCGTGAATGGTGATACACTCCAATACAGAGCTAAAAAACTTAAAGCCGGCACTTCACCAAAATTCATAATTAATGCCATTGACGCAGCGGGACAACCGGTATCCTCAGGTCCGGAAAAGCCTGTAAATATGGCACCTAAAGTTCCGCCTGATTGGCCTGACGGAGCCATTCTTGGCGTAACCGACAGAACTGAAACCACGCTGACTCTAAACTGGCCGGCAGCTACTGATAATTGCAATGCTGTAGTTGGCTATAAAATCTGCAAGGATCAGGATACAATTGCTTTTGTTAAATATAATTACCTGAGTTATGTTGTAAAAGAACTTGAAGAAGGAATAACTTATACATTCGAGGTTTTTGCTGTGGATGAATCCGGCAGCTTAAGCCCGGCCCTTGGAGAAGAGCTTTCAACCCTACCGGGCTATTCTGTATCTCCACTGGTTGTGGCTGACGGAGACCAGAAAAAACCAGATATAAGCGATAAGCTTGTGGTTTGGTGGGACGACAGTAAGAATGAAGGAGATATCTATGCTTACAACCTCGAAAGGGATACAATAATACAGGTTACCAAAGACCCTCATGCACAGTTCGATCCGGTTGTCAGCGGGGAGCGGATTGTTTGGACAGATAACAGAAACGGTAACTGGGACATATATATGTATGATCCTGAAATGGGAGAAGTGGCAGTATGCACCAATACTGCTTCACAGGACCTTCCTGCCATTGACGGGAACTATATTGTATGGCGCGACAACAGGAACGGCGATTTTGACATCTATATGTACAATATCGCTACCGGTCTGGAATCTCCTGTTTCAACTCATAGCGGAATCCAAAACTGGCCTTACATCGCAGGGAAATATATTGTTTATGCCGATAACCGGAACGGAAACTGGGACATATTCATGTACAGCATAGCAGACAAAAAAGAAACCTCAATTTGCACTAACCCGGCCAATCAGACTTACCCCGTAATTTCCGGTACCAGTATATGGAACATAGGAATTGCTTACATGGATGACCGGAATGGGGATAATGTCTATATATATTATCCGTATTTCTTCTATGATCAGGAGTACGAATATCTGGTACCTCTTGATAAATATCCTGCTGTGTCAGGACAGTATTATCCCCACCTGGCTGACAAACAGCTTGTATATCAAGATAAGCTCGGAGGGGCTGGCACCGACTTTAATATTTATGCTTTCCAGCTAAGGACCGAGACCATGGGCACAAGGAAAGAGATCTGCGTCGATCCGCCTGTATCTGCCGATCAGATAAGGCCCAGGACCGCAAATGGGAATATTGTATGGGAAGACAAAAGGAACGGGAATTCAGATATCTATATCTGGAGGCGGCCTCCCGGAACTGACCTTGAGGTCTCTTTCAAGGGAATTCCTGATCAAATTGTGGTCGGAGACACTTTGAAGTATATCGTAACGGTATTCAATGAGGGTCCGGGTATAAACACAGTAATCAGTGCGGAATGCGAACTGCCAATAATGGCTAAATTCGTAAAGGCCACACCTGATAAAGGAGCTATAACAACACTGGGCAATTCAATTATCTGGAACATTGATACCCTGCGGACCGGAACGAGTGCTGACCTTGAGATTGTCCTCGTTACCTTTGATTATGCTATACTTGAGCTTAATGCTTCTGTCAAAGGATCCGGATTCGATCCCGATCCTTCCAATAATTTAGCTGAAGCAACCATAAAAATAAAGGACTATGCCACAATTGTTATCGCTGAAGGGCATACTCCGTCAATGTATGTTGAACCCGGAGGAAATGTTCATATGGTATATTTCGGGAACGACAGCAGCCTTGTCTACGCATTTAAGCCCATGAGGGGACAGTGGAAATACAGAACGCTTGAAAGCCAGATGACAGGCCTCTGGGGAGAGATGAACGAAAACGATATTGTGCTGGAAAATAATGGCAATTTGCAGGTTGTTTTTTCAGGAGGATTAAATACCTATCCCTCTTGCTATCTTTATCATGGCACCCTGACAAAAGACGGGCAATGGAGTAAAAAGATCATTGCCATATCAGATACAGCATTTCATAGCCTGTCCCTGAAAGCCGACAGTCATAACGAACTCCATCTTGTTTATCTGCAGATAGAAGGAGTTGGTCCTATGATGGGAACTCTGAAAGTGATGAGCACAAACGGAGGAATCTGGAATACTCCCGTAGGCTTTGGCACAGCTTATAATTATGCTGACATGGAAATAGATAACGGGGATAATCTGCAAGTAATTTATTATACCCGACCCAACGGTGGACCTGCATATATGAAAAAGAGTGCAGGTGGAACATGGAGCACGCCTGAACCATTAGAACAGGCATATGTGGGTGGACAGCAGGAAATAATAAGAACATCGATCTTCACAGATCAGAATCAGAATCCGCATATCTCCTATGTCGGCAGTATGAATACCCAACATCTTGAAAACATCAAATATGCCAGGAAAACTGATGGTAAATGGAAGATCAGCATGGTTGATGACGGAGGATTCCAGACATTTGGTGAAAACAAGGTCGTAATTGATGAGTCGGGAGCTGCACATTTCTTCTATGGTCATTCATTGATTAATCAATCTCCCGGTGTTGATCTCAGATATGCCACCAATGTTGCCGGAATATGGATAAAACTGATAATTGAGGAATATCAGCCTCAGCATCTGGACATAGGAAGAGATATGAATAAATATAATCACCTGGTGTATTCAACTTATGACTCTATTTTTTACTGCGCTCTGCCTCAGATTGAATATTTCACAATTGATCCGGACACACTCGACTTCGGGATCCTGGAAACAGGTTCAGAAAAAACTCTTGCGCTGGCACTTACAAATCCTCTTTCAAAAGATATCAGGATTGATTCGCTCTTTATCAATGATGGAAGGATCACTTTTGACAAAACGTCATTTATCCTGAACAGGTTTACTTCTGATACTGTTCACGTGACATTCAGACAAACGGGAAGTCTGTGGACAGATACCCACATCAGAATATGGTACAACAGTCCATCGGGATTGTTTATTGATATCCCCGTAACAGCTAAAAACCTTCAGCCTGCACTTACTCTGGACCAGGTAGAGCCGATTTATTTTGGGGCAGTAGCTTCAGGATCATCCGTGACAAAGACCGTGAAGCTTACTAATACCGGTTATGCTGATCTTATAATCTCCAGTATCCTGGTTGAGGGATACATAATTTTCGGTAAGCCTGTACCAACTGATTTTAGTCTGGTGGGACATAACTGTATAACTGTGCACCCTGGTGAGTCGTGCAATATTGAGATACGTTTTCTGGCAGGAATGACTAACTATCAGTCCTCCTTCCTTAAGATCACTTCCAACGATCCGGTCAAACCTTACAAACAGGTAACGATCTATGGAGACATAGCTCATCCGCAGATCTCTTATCACGGTGGCGAATTGGGATACTGTGCCCAGGGACAAAGTGTTGCGAAACCTGTAACAATCCTGAATACAGGTCAGCAGAACCTGAATATTACAAATTCATATCTCTCGGGAGTTGATGCTAGCCAGTTTACTATAACTAATCCGTGTACTGTTATATTGCCAGGAGATTCCTGTAAAATACAGGTTACAATGACTCCTACAAAGGTTGGGGATTTCCAGGCAACATTAACCGTTACCTCAAATTCGCAATATAATAATCCGCTTACCATACCGATTTCAGGAACAAGTATTCTCCGGACACGTGAACTTGAACTATCTACAACTCATATTGATTTTGGAAGCATCCATGTGGGAGAGCATGCTGAAGTATTGCTTGAACTCCATAATAATGGAAATGCTGATCTGAATGTTTCGAGTATAATGATCGGCGGAAATAACTACTGCGAATTTATCCGGAACCATAGTTGCGGCACTATAGCTGCTGGTGCAACCTGCAACGTGACGGTTAAGTTTGCTCCCCTTTTTGAAGGCGATAAGACTTCTGCTCTGATAATTTCTTCAGACGATTCAAATAAACCTGAACAAACTGTGACACTTACCGGCCACGCTGGTGAAGCAATTCCCTTACAGGTAAGCATCAGCGCTGAACCCGAAGCCGGTACAGAACCTCTGACCGTTCAGTTCCAGTCCGGTACTTCGCTTGGTCAGCCGCCTTATTTATATCGATGGGATTTTGATGATCTGAAAAGCAGCTCTGATGCATCGCCTGTTCATATTTTCACCGGTCCGGATATCTATCACATATCCTTAGAACTGACGGATGCTGCCGGTCAGACAATCGCATCAACTATTAATATTGCTGTTACTGAAGTGG
>JADDYF010000207.1 GCA_015712185.1 Bacteroidales bacterium | reverse complement strand
GAGGGAGAATAATCGCCATTAAACCATTCATCAAAGGGAGTATCAGATGGCCTGCTCTTCAGGAATATCTCAAAATTACCCTGGGTGTTGGATGAAAAATAGGTGGTATCCTGGTTTGTATCCACGCAGATATATGCATCATCGGCACTTGTGTTCAACAGCCTTACCGTAAATGGCCCTGAAATATCCGGAAGGTTATCTCCGAATACCGGATGGTGTTTCAGAAAATAGAAGTCAAGGTTGCCGCCGCTGTTTGCTGAGGATAACAGGAAATATTCAAAACCGTCAACAGTACTGAAAAGAGGATAGGGCCCGTAATCATCACCAGGGGTATTTGCAGCTTTTATAAGCTTTGCCAGGAACGGATTATCAGACATTTCAATACCCAGTCCAAAATCTCCGGTACACTGATCAAAAATATAGGTCATAATACCCTGTACAAGGTCGAATTGTCCTCCTGAGCTGTTCCTGTTGCTGGAAAATATCAGGAATCCATCGCCATACAGTGATGTATTTATATCATCAAAAGCAGAATTGAGATCTGCCAGATTCATTGTAGAATCGGGGAATTCTCCCTTCGGAAATTTGATCGGATTCTCTGTTTTTTTGCATCCTGCAGGAAACAATGATGCCAAAACAGATAAAATGATCAGGGTGATTACCGATGATTTATTCATATTCAACCTTTTGAGAAAAACGTGGAAAGGCCTGTTTAATTATTTATACAAAAGAAAAACCGGGTGATTTCCCGGTTTTTCGAAGGTAGAATTTAGGTTAATTCTAGGGTAAATTGGGTATAGGGTATAAAAAATCCGCTTTAAAGTAAAGATGAAAATTTGCTCCGGCAGGTTGCGTGAGTGGATTAAAAAAAAGCAAATATTCAATACTTAATTTGTATTATCCTGTAAATTAGATGTTTAAAAAAATGTTAAAATGTTAATAATTGAATATCTGCCTGGTAACCCTTGTTAAAATTAGTATTAATTTTGCCGGATATCATGCTGCCAGATGGAAGAGGAAAAGTTTGGATTATCTTTTGATGAAGAGATAAAGCAGGTTGTGCAGAAGTTCGAGCGCATGCGGAGAAACAACGAAAGTTATTTCTTTGATGTGATTGAATTTGAGTCTATTATAGATTATTATATTGACAGCAACAATTCCCAGAAGGCATTTGAGGCAGCAACCCTTGCAAGCAAGCAGCATCCGAATTCTGTATCGATTCAGCTCAGGAAAGCCAGGGTACTGCTTGACCGGGGACGTGCGGTAGAGGCATTGAAGATTCTGAAGAGACTTGAAAACATTGAACCGGGAAACCACGAAATCTATATCTCAAAAGGAACAGCATTCGGGATGCTGGGTGACATCCAGGGAGCAAAAAAAATGTTCGACTATGCGCTGACCCTGGATTCCGATGAGTTCGAAAATATACTTTTCTCAATAACCTCAGTGCTTCAGAACCTTAATTACTATGAGCACCTTATCCCGTATCTTCTGAAATTAATTGAGAAAGAACCCGGTTTTAAGGCTCATTTATACGATCTTGCCTATGCCTATGAAAAGGTTGAAGACTTTGGGACGAGTGTGATATATTATCGCAAATATCTCGAGGAAGAACCTTTTTCTGACAGCGCATGGTATAACCTGGGGATCATATACAACAAGCTGGAAATGCCTGAGAAAGCACTGGAGGCATATGATTATGCGCTGGCTATAAATTCGCAGAATACTTTTGCGCTGTTCAATAAAGGAAATATCTTAAGCAATCTTGAACGCTACGCAGAAGCCATCCCGGTATATCACGAATACCTCGAGAATGTCCCTGATAGTTTTGAGGTAATGACCTATCTGGGTGAGTGTTATGAACGAACAGGAGACAGTATACTGGCCAGGAAGTATTATCATGATGCCATAGAGCTTTCACCTGAGTATGCTGATCCCTGGTTTGGACTTGGGGTTATCTCATACAACCATGGCAATACCGACGACAGCCTGATATTTTTCAGGAAAGCTGTACGCCTCGATGATGAGAATCCTGAATTCTGGTACCTTCTCGGGAAAGCACATTATAAGAAAGGTGAAAAGAAGGCAGCTCTGAGATGTTTCAGGGAAGCTCTTAAGATTGATGTCTATTACAATGAGGTTTGGTCTGATCTGGGCAGAATGATCCTCGTCGAGAACCTTGTATCAAAGGCGCTTCCGTATCTTGAACATGCTTATAAGGTCACAGGTGATGTCCCGGGCATCAACTACCTCCTTGCATCATTTTACCTGCATGCCGGAATGCACAATGATGCTTTAAAGCATCTGGAGACGGCAATTGAAACGGACAAAGACCTTTATCCGGAATTCACTGATATTTTTCCCGACAAGGTTCTTACCAGGAAGATAAAAAGGCTCCTTGAGAGTTATAATCTTACCGGAACAAAACACTAATCATTCATTGAAAATACCATGAAGAACGTTCTTCCGTATATCCCTGACCGCCCTGTCAAGCCCAGAGACCACGGTCTTACGATGGTCATGGATAAGGGTCTCAGTATCAGAGAGGCCGAGGATTTCATGTCAGTCGGAAGCGAATACACCGACTACGTAAAGCTGGGTTTTGGCACTTCCCTGATCACTCCGGGATTTGAAAAGAAGATTAAGATCTATAAAAAGTTGGGGGTGATACCCTATTTCGGCGGGACGCTCTTCGAAGCCTTTATCATAAGGAAAATGTTTGATGATTATGTCGCATTTCTTGACAAGCATGAAATAGATATGGTTGAAGTGTCTGACGGCTCTTACGACATTGACCATAAACGTAAGCTTGAGTATATTTCCATTCTGGCTAAACGGGGTAGTGTAATCTCAGAGGTGGGCTCAAAAAAGAAGGATGTGATCTATACACCCGATCAGTGGGTTGCAATGATGAAAGCTGAGCTTGATGCCGGATCAAAAAAGGTTATTGCTGAAGCCCGCGAGTCAGGAACTACAGGGATCTATAACGAAGACGGCTCAATTAACCATAAGATTATCAATGCTATCTCAGAACATGTGAAGCTGGAAAATGTGATCTGGGAAGCTCCCCTTAAATCGCAGCAGGCGTGGTTCATTAAACACTTTGGTGCAAATGTTAACCTTGGTAATATTGCACCTAACGAGATAATTCCACTTGAATCGCTTCGACGCGGTCTCCGTGGTGATACATTTTTCCAGTTCCTGCCGGCGGAACTGAAGCAATAGTTTACAGGGAAAAATATTAGTTCTCAATATTTATCAGAATTTCAACATGCCATGAGAAAATTTGGACTCATAGGGTATCCCCTTGGTCACTCTTTCTCAAAGAAATATTTCGCTGAAAAATTCAGCAGGGAGAATATCGTGGAATGTTCCTATGAAAATTACCAGATGGAATCTCTGAATTGTTTCAGGGAAATGGTGACCGGCGATGATGAACTCTGCGGCCTCAATGTTACAATACCTTATAAGACTGAGATTCTCAGGTATATCGATGTGTCTGAGCCATCCATGATGACAATAGGTGCAGCTAATGTACTTAAGTTCAGAAGACAAACCGGCAAAGTTCAGATTTATGGTTTTAACAGCGATGTGACCGGTATCCGTGAATCTGTCAGATTATATTTCCGGGATAATGCAGGAAATGCCCTGATATTAGGAACAGGAGGAAGTTCGAGAGCTGTCGTTTATACATTGAAGAATATGGGATTCGGTGTCACTCTTGTTTCAAGGACTCAGAGAGAGGGTGTCATTACATACAGGGATTTAGACAGCTCAATTCTGGAAAAAACCGATCTGATCGTAAATACAACTCCGCTCGGCATGTATCCCGGGATTCATTCCAAACCTGATATAAACTATAGCCTTCTCAATGACAGACACATACTATTCGATCTTGTCTATAATCCTGAAATGACAGAGTTTCTGAGTAAAGGGAAGGAGCAGGGCTGCAGAATCATAACAGGATTAAAGATGCTTTACATTCAGGCTGAAAGGTCGTGGGAGATCTGGAATGATCCTAATCTGTAACCGGGAATATTTCCCCGGGATATTCTATGGCCATAAGGAACAATCCCTTTGCCGGAGCTGATTTCCCGGCTTTACTCCGGTTCTTTGCCAGGATGATCTCTTCAAACTCCCGTACATTTATTTTACCTGATCCGACATCGGTCATCGTTCCGACGATAGCCCTGACCATATTCCTGAGAAAGCGGTCGGCTTTGATAGTGAAAACAAGCTTGTTCTTTTCTTCCTCCCAACGGGCTTCGAGTATCCTGCAGATATTTGTTTTATTACCGGAATGAAGCCTGCTGAAACTTGTAAAATCGGAGTGATCCAGCAGAAGCGACGCTGCATCGTTCATTGCCGGGATATTCAGGTTCCCGTGTACTAACCAGCCTGAATCTTCAGAAAACGGATCTTTCACCCCGGTGATATAATATTTGTATGTTCTTGATACTGCACTATAGCGCGCGTTTGCATCAGGGACAACCCTTCTGACAGCCGTCACGGAAATATCCCCCGGCAGATAGCGGTTGAGCCGGAATATGAGGCTTTTCCTCCGGTCGAGATCGTTCGCTTTACTGTCAAAGTGAGCACAGAACACCATAGCATGAACACCTGTGTCAGTTCTTCCTGCGCCGGTTGTGGAAATATTCTCTCTCAGGATGGTGCTTAGGGCTTCATCGAGGATCTTCTGGACTGTGACAGAATTTGGCTGGACCTGCCATCCGTGATATGAAGTGCCTCTGTATGAGATATATATAAAATAACGTGTCTTCACAAAACTGTTTATACAAATATATGTAATCAGACAATTAATTCGGAATGCCATCAAAGTATAAAAAATCATTTATCTGTTGTTTAAAAATCGATCTTAATAAGTATTTTTACCTTACTGTAAAAGATTTTCAGATCATCTGTTGCAACTTAATTTAAATATGATTCAAAATCTAAAATCCTTCAACTATGCTAGAAAAACTTGAACTGAGTTGGATAGATTATTTTATTATGATAATCTATTTTGTATTTGTGCTTGGTATCGGCTGGTTTCTGAGGAAATACATGAAAAACGCCAATGCTTTTCTTGAAGCCGGCAGGTCTATTCCTGCATGGGTAGCAGGATTAGCATTTATTTCCACTAACCTGGGAGCACTGGAGGTTATGGGTATGACAGGTTCCGGTATGAAGTACGGAATGCTGACAACTCATTTCTACTGGATTGGTGCTATCCCGGCAATGATCTTCCTTGCCCTTTTTATGATGCCATTCTACTATGGATCAAAAGCCAGATCAGTACCTGAATTTCTTAAGCTCAGGTATGATGAAAAGACCCGTGGATTGAATGCAATTCTCTTTGCGTTAATGACCATTCTTGCTTCAGGAATTTCAATGTACGCTTTAGCGATATTAATGGAAAAAGTTCTTGGGTGGGATTTTAACCTGAGTCTCTGGATATCTGCTCTGATAGTCCTGGCTTATACATATCTTGGAGGACTATCTTCTGCAATTTATAACGAAGTTCTGCAGTTCTTCATTATTGTAATTGGTTTGCTGCCGCTTGTATTTTTAAGTCTGAAAGATGTTGGTGGATGGGGAGGGCTAAAAGAAGGCCTGGCACCTATTTCAACGGCAAATGGTTTTGCTGCTGATTCATTTGCAACTACCTGGAGGTACACTGGTGAAGCTACCTCCAACCCTATGGGTGTTGAATGGTTTGGAATACTATTTGGTCTGGGATTTGTCCTGTCATTTGGTTACTGGTGTACCAACTTCCTTATTGTCCAGAGAGCCTTTGCAGCAGAATCGAAGGCAGCTGCCCGGAAAGTTCCCCTGATTGGCGCTTTACCCAAAATGTTTATCCCGTTTCTCATAATTGTTCCGGGTATAATTGCACTGGTTCTTATGAATGATCCGTCGAAAGGTTTTACACTTCCACTGGATGCCGACCATAAACCAATTTATAATTATACAATTATCATGTTACTTAAACAATACCTGCCTGCCGGAGTCCTTGGTCTCGGTATAACTGCCTTACTTGCTTCATTTATGTCGGGTATGGCAGGTAATGTGTCTGCTTTTAACACTGTGTGGACTTACGATATTTATCAAAGTTACATCCGGAAAAGAACCAGCAATGAGGAAGCTGATGACAGGCATTATCTTAATGTCGGAAGGATCACGACAATATTCGGTGTTCTTTTAAGTATAGGATCTGCTTATATTGCCAGCAAATTCGGCAATATCATGGATTTCTTGCAAACGATTTTCTCAATGATCAATGCTCCGCTGTTCGCCGTTATTTTCCTCGGAATGTTCTGGAAACGGACCACCGGCCATGCAGCTTTTACAGGACTTCTTGCTGGTTTCTTAATAGCACTGCTTCATCATGGACTTACAGTACCAGAGGGAGCCACAACTCTCGTTAAAGGCGGATGGCTTGGAACCCTTCATACTTATCCGGTCGAAATGGCTCAGAATTTCTGGACTGCTATAATAGCATTCACTGTTGCTACATTGCTGACAGTCGGACTAACATTTGCTACAAAACAACAAAAATCTGAAGCTGAACTGCACGGTCTTGTCTATTCTCTCACTCCTCGCACAATTGTCGAGGATGCTCCATGGTATCAGCGTCCTGTCGGCCTTGCAATTATTGTTGGTGTAATTTGTTTAATATTAAGTATATTATTCTGGTAGGAGGAAAACAAAATGGTAGATATTAGAATTCCAATTGGACTGATGTTTTCAATATTCGGGATATTGATAACAATTTTTGGCTTTATAACCATATCGGACACTGAAATGTATCAGAAAGCCCTTGGCATAAATGTGAATATTATTATGGGCATTTTGATGCTGGTCTTTGGTCTTATTATGCTCTTCTTTGCAACAAGGAAGAAGAAAGCATGATTGTCCTTTAAATCATCTTAACCGTAAAGTGCTGGACAGTCTTAAAGACATTTCGACCTTTGCGGTTACAAATTTATTTAAAAACTGAAAAAAATGAACCGCAGGAAATTCATTGAAACCTCAGGTGCAGCAGCAGGTGCTGCAGTTCTTGGTGGTGTAAATGCCAACTTACAGGAAAAGCCAGCTGTACGGGAAGGAAAACAAGCTGGTACGGGCAAAATAAAGCTCGGACTTTATTCAATAACCTACGGAGGTATCTGGTACAAAGGAGCAGCGCTTTCGTTTGACGAACTTTGCAAGCGCGCAAAGGAATACGGTTTTGACGGCATCGAACTGGACAACAAACGACCGATGGGAAATCCGATGGATCTGGACCAGCGCAAAAGAGACGATATGCGTAACTCTCTTGCCAGGTATGGCCTGGAGATACCCTGTGTGGCTGCCAATAATGACTTCTCCAGTCCGATTCCCGAACACCGCGATTGCCAGCTTCTTATGGTCAGCGAGACAGTTAAGCTTGCAAAGGATCTTGGAGCAAATATTGTCCGGCTGTTTGCGGCATGGCCCGGTGTACCGATACATGAAGGTATCGGTACATACGACTTTGTACGCGACCAGACCGGGAATTATTTCTTAATGACTCAATATCCTTTTGCCACATATCTGGACAGATGGAACTTTACCAGGGAGTGCCTCAGGGAAGCAGCAAAAATGGGAGAGGAGTACGGTGTGATCATGGCACTTCAGAACCATGCCCCTGTTATCAGAACATGGAAAGACACTTTCGACCTTGTCACTGAAGTCAATTCACCATGGCTTAAGATCTGTCTCGACTTACCGATATTTGAGAATCTTGATAAAGATTATGTCGCGAATGCTGTAAGGACGGTTGGGAAGCTTCAGGTTCATTCACATTTTGGTGGTGAATATTTCATTGATGAAAACAAGGTGGTGAAGCAAAAGCCCATCAGCGGCCGATTTGGAAGACCGCTGCCTGATTATTCCCATTATATAGGTCTGATGAATGAGATAGGCTATAATGGTTATTTTACCTTTGAGTTATGTCACCCTGTTCTTAATGATGATCATACACCCGGAGGTCTTGCATATGTAAATGAACAGGTAAGGCTCGCCAGGGAGTATATGGACAATATTATTTCATGAAATGGTACACGTCATGAAACGTGGTTTCGCCAGTGATAATAATGCAGGAGTCCATCCGGATGTAATTAAAAAACTGCTTTCGGTAAATGAAGGCCATACGATTGGTTATGGCTCTGATCCTTATACCGAAGAAGCAAAGCAGTTGTTCAGGGAACACCTTGGCAGCAGAACGGATACATACTTTGTCTTCACCGGCACTGCGGCCAATGTTCTCAGCCTCTCAGGTCTGACCAGACCGTGGAATTCTGTCATTACGGCATTTACAGCACATCTTGAGCAGGATGAATGCGGCGCTCCTGAAAAGTTCACAGGCTGCAAGGTTCTGACAGTTGATACTGCCGATGGAAAGATCGATCCCGGGATGCTGGTCAGGCATATGCATGGATTTGATTTCGAACACCATTCACAGCCAAAAATCATTTCCGTTACGCAGGCAACGGAGATGGGGACTGTTTATACACCTGATGAGATAAAAAAACTTGCAGATCTTGCACATGAAAAAGACATGTACCTTCATATGGATGGTGCAAGGATATCAAATGCAGCAGTATCGCTTGGTATGCCTTTTAAATCGTTTACAACCGATTCGGGTGTCGATGTCCTGTCCTTTGGAGGGACAAAGAACTGCATGATGTATGGTGAGGCAGTATGCTTTCTGAGACCCGGTCTGTCAGAAAACTTCAAATATATCAGGAAGCAGGGTATGCAGCTTGCCTCAAAAATGAGGTTCATCTCGGCGCAGTACATAGCATTTTTCCATAATGATCTGTGGAAAAAATGTGCATCGCATGCAAATGCAATGGCGAGGCTGCTTTCAGAAAAGCTTAAGAATATCGAGGGGATTAAGATAACCCAGAAGGTTCAGGCAAATGGTGTTTTCGTAATTATGCCTAATGATGTTGCTGAAAGAATCCGGGAGAAGTATTTTTTCTATCCCTGGGATGAACAGAAATCAGAATACAGGCTGATGACAAGCTGGGATACCACAGAAGAGGATATCGGGGAGTTTGTCGATTTGTTAAAGGATGAATTAACTAAGAAGTAGTAAGAATGAAGAACCTTCGATTGATGGATTAAGAATTGAAAAACTTCTGCATTCTGATTTCGATTGTTCTGCATTCTTAAATCAAAAAAGGGTGTCGTAACGGCACCCTATATATATGTTCAAAAAATGAGTTTTATTTAAGCGTAAAGGTAATTGGCACCATGTACCATACAGGGACGGGTTTTCCACCCTGCTTACCCGGCTTAAATGCCGGAAGTGTACCGACAACACGTTTTGCTTCTTCATCAAGTTCAGGATCGACTCCTTTAAGAATGCTGACCTGGCTGAC
>JADDYF010000201.1 GCA_015712185.1 Bacteroidales bacterium | reverse complement strand
ACTGGACTGAAGGCAGGGCAGCCGGAGAGAAGGGGGAGTATCTGGCGGCCGATTATATAGCAAGCATGCTTCAGCTATATGGAATCAAACCAGGCGGCGATCCTTACAGACCCAGAGTTTTCTCTTCGACACCCGGAGGAAGCGAAAGAACCTATTTTCAGAATTTTACCCTGCTGAAAACCATGCCGGGAAATGATCAGGTGTTCAAGATCAAGACTGCAGACGGATCGACTATAAAAACAATTACTCTCACCTATAATGTAGATTATGTTCTGCGATCGCTGCGTCAGGACATCGAGATTGATGCACCTGTAGTATTTGCCGGGTATGGATTCAAGAATGAAAAGCTGAATTTCAACGATTACGCAAATATTGAAGTGAAAGGCAAGTTCATCCTGAAGATAGCCGGTAATCCGCCATTTGCCAGAGAGAAGCTTAGCTTGCCGGAATTATCAGCATCCAGCAGTGAGACAGAAAGTATGCTGAGGAGCATGGGTGCTGTCGGTGTTATTGAGTATAATACGGATATGACTGTCGTCGGCGTGCCTCAATCTCCGGAATTCATGAATATGTCCCCAGCTGAAGGTCGTCCACGATCCGGAAGGGCCAGTGCATACTTTTCAATTCCGGGCAAAACAAATCCCGAGTCCCTGATAAGGATTTCCACATCAGTTAAAGCTGCAAACGAGATTTTGAGAGGAACAGGTATCGTAATAGAGGATTATATAAAATCTGCGGGGACAGGGAAACCTGTCCGTATTCCTCCATTAACAGGAAAGTATGTTTACATGAAATCAGAGGTCCTGACAACTTCTGTTATGGTGAGAAACGTTGTCGGGATCATCGAGGGCAACAATCCCGACCAGGTTATTGTGCTCGGTGCTCATTATGATCATATGGGTTCAGGAAATGGATTTATATGGAATGGTGCAGATGATAATGCTTCCGGAACTGTAGGTGTAATGACTGCTGCCAAAGCGATCATGGCAACAGGGAGAAAACCCGATAAGACTATTATTGTAGCTCTGTGGACCTCTGAAGAAGAGGGACTTCTGGGTTCGCAATATTATGTTGAAAACCTTACTTATCCACTAAAAAACCTTCGATTGTACTTAAATTATGATATGATATCGAGGTATATTTCAGATGATAAACCCAATGGAGTTATAATGGTATATAACAAATCATATTCACAGTTTAAAAACTTAACAGAGGCTAACCTTAAAAAATATAGTATTAACCTGACAGTTGATTATCAGGCGTCAGATAATCCGGCCGGACCGAGTGATGAAAGCTCATTTGTTGAAGCCGGAGTGCCTATTATACGGCTCAAGACGGCTCATCGTGAAGAATACCATACCCCGGCAGATGAATTTACGACCATTGACTGGGATATTATGGAAAAAATAGTAAAGATCAACTTCCTCAATGTCTGGACTCTGGCCAATTCTCAAAACTGGTAGTAAATATTCATTTAATCGATAATGTTATGAAAACTATTCTCTTATTCTTTCAGATCTTGCTGATACAGTCGCTATTATCTGGTGTGCATGCACAGGTAACCGGAAGTGACAAATTGCATATTGTAATCATCGGAGCTCATCCTGATGATCCTGACAAAGCAGGTGGTACAGCTTACAAATGGGCACAGATGGGACATGATGTTCTGATGGTTTCGCTTACCAACGGAGATGCAGGCCACCAGTCGATAAAGGCGCCGGAACTTGCCAGGATCAGGCGGGAAGAAGCAAGGAGAGCCGGTGAGGTGATTGGTGTTCGTTATATTACCCTTGACAATCATGATGGCCAGCTGATGCCGACCTATAAGAACAGGCTGGAGGTGATCAGGATCATAAGGGAACACAAAGCAGATATAGTAATTTTCCCGCGCCCCTATGATTATCATCCCGATCACAGGTACGCTGGAACACTGGTGCTTGATGCAGCATATATGGTAACCGTACCAACTATAGTTCCCAAAGTCCCCCACCTCGAAAAAAATCCGATGTTCCTTTTCCAGAGCGACGGCTTTGTACACCCCGAACCGTTCAAGGCTGATGTCTGTATCGACATAGACGATGTCATTGAGAAAAAGATGGACATGTATCACCAGCACACATCGCAGATGTACGAATGGCTTCCGTTCAACCGGGGTAATCTTAACGAGGTGCCTGCTTCAGATCAGGAGAGAAGGGCTTGGCTTGGAAAAACAAGGAAATCGGGCTCAAATGCAGATCCGTACAGGGATAAGCTTATTGAGATTTATGGTCAGGAAAGGGGTTCCAATATTCAGTACTGTGAAGCCTTCCAGGATTCAGGATACGGAGCACGACTCACAAAAGAAAACATGACATATTACTTCCCATTCCTGAAAAAGAAATAGGGAACCAGGTAATATCACTGATATTCGAGGTATCTGCTGTTTTGCTGCAATTCGAGGAAATCGTTGCCAATTTCCCTGTAACCGTATTCAAAACAGAAGTGGAATTTTTGTCCGCGGGATGATTCTATTACATGAGTGAAGAAGGTAAAATTATACCCCAGTGCAAACAGGGCATCCTTATGAACTTTAACCTTCCCTTCATCATAAAGATCAGCAAGGATTCTCCTGTTCTTTCTAAGTAATCCATGCACATTCCGTACAAAATTATTTGTATCGCGGTTCAGCCTGTTATTATAATTATTCCTGCACTGATCAGAACAGAACTTTTTATCGGTACGGCCATGTATTACATCGCCGCAATCGAGACATTTCCTTTCCACAGCACTAATGTTTTGATAAAGATACGAAAAAACGTTTTCAAACGGGTACAAATGACAATAAATGATATCGAACCGGATATAAATGTTTATGTACCGGTACACTTCCCGGATAGGGTTTATGTTTGTTCAAAAAACAGTAAGTCAAACTTAAATCAACAAATCATGAATGCACTTAGAAACAGAGTTCAGCTGATCGGTAACCTCGGGCAGAATCCCGAACTGAAAACACTTGAAAACGGAAAGAAAGTAACCCGTTTTACTCTTGCCACCAGCGAGGAGTACAAAAATGCAGAAGGTCAGAAAATCAAGGAGACCACATGGCACAATATTGTCGCGTGGAACAAACTTGCTGACATAACTGAGAAGTACCTGAAAAAAGGCCGGCAGGTGGCTGTTGACGGGAGGATTGCATACCGGACTTATGAAGACAAGAAGGGAGTGACAAAGAATATCACAGAGA
>JADDYF010000171.1 GCA_015712185.1 Bacteroidales bacterium | reverse complement strand
AACAGGAAACTTCCTCAGGAATCCGGGTAATGGATCGGTTATCAGACGGATCATTTCCGGAAACCACTTCCTTGGTCCCCATTCCGACAAGCATCTGCTTTATGCCTCGTGGGAGAAAAGGGATTCCCTGCTTGTGAATAAAAGTGCTTTTCAGTCTGACCTTAAGGACAATTACAGGGAACTGGCCAAAAGAAAGGCGGATTTGTCAGGTACAAGATATTTCCTGGCTCCATACGAATGGTATAATTCTGCTATAACTGCCTGGACGGCAGATATGGGCGCCAGGCTCATTAATTTCACCCCCTCAACCGGTACAAATGCCGATTATACCACACCCGATATGCAGAATTACAGATCGTCGGATGAATTGCTGAGAAGGCTGAAGGATTTCGAAGCTTCTGAGCCGTCGGGGCTCAATGGCGCCTTTGTCCTGATACACCTTGGTACACATCCCGACAGGAAGGACAAGTTCTACCTGAAACTCGGCGAACTGATCAGTTATTTTACTTCAAAAGGATATACTTTTAAAAGTCTTTAGATATTGTCAATATGGAACAACGAAGAGACCGCTCACCATGGGCATGGATCCCGACACTGTACTTCTTCCAGGGTATCCCTTACAGCATTGTAATGATCACCTCCGGGCTCATTTACAAAACAATGGGCATTTCAATTGCTTCATTTGCTTTTTGGACAAGCCTTCTCTACCTTCCATGGGCGGTCAAACCCCTCTGGAGCCCGTACATTGATGTTGTATCCACAAAACGCAACTGGGTGGTCTGGACTCAGCTTCTGCTGGGGGTTGCATTTATTGCAGTTGGTATTGCAATGCCGCTGCCTGTATTTTATCCCCTTACAATTGCAATTTTTGCAGTTATTGCTATCTCATCGGCAACCCACGATATAGCTGCAGACGGATTCTATATGTATGCCCTTGACCAGCACAAACAGGCTTTTTTTGTGGGAATACGGTCTACTTTCTATCGTTTCGCGATGCTGACGGCACTGGGAGTGCTTCCGGTTGTTGCAGGACTTATACAGAAAAATACAGGGCTCGAATCAGTAACATTCGAAGCAAGGTCGGTTGCTCCAAAGGAATATACCTCATTCAATCCTTCGGATATCAACATAATAAAATCTGACAAAGAACCGGAAATTCTCCTTTTCCCGCGTGACCTGCAGGTACCTTTATACCGGGCAGGTGAATCAGAAATAGATTCTTCTGTGATCTATATAGCTCTTTCAGCACCTCCAGCGGAGGGTGAAACAGTTGTTGTCAATGTCACAAGAAAAACCGGCAGCAAGGATATCGATATTTCAAAGAAGCAGACCGGAAGGTTTGAGTTTAACAGCTCCAACTGGAACAAACCTGTCGCGCTTACTGTCAGGGTTAATCATAATCTGTCAGTTAACGCTTCTTCAGGCTTCCTGGTCACTGCAGGGAATATTGCATTCAGCTGGACCGTATCCCTTGGTTTGATAGGGATCGTCTTGCTCCTTCTGGCAATCTACAACAGGATTATGATGCCGCATGCCGCAGAGGAAACCAACCGCGAGAAAATAGGCTGGAACGTTTACAAGGATGTGTTTGTATCGTTCTTTACCAGGCCCGGCGTCATTCCCGCGCTGATATTCTTTCTGCTTTACCGGCTTGGTGAATCGCAGCTTGTTAAAGTGGCGACACCATTCCTGGTTGACTCCCGGAGCACAGGCGGTATAGGATTAACTTCAGCTCAGTATGGTATTGCATATGGTACCATCGGCATGGCATGCCTTACTCTCGGGGGTATCCTGGGAGGAATAACCGCCGCAAAATTCGGACTGAAACGGCTGATATTGATTATGGCATTATGCATGAACATTCCGATAAGCGTTTATATATTCCTCTCCTATGTCCAGCCGATGCCGGGTAATATTACAATTTATCTGGCCATCGCACTGGAACAGTTCGGCTACGGATTCGGATTTACGGCATATATGCTCTATATGCTTCATTATGTGGGCGAAAGCAGGTACAAAACTGCAGAATATGCAATCGGTACATCCCTTATGGCTCTGGGTATGATGCTTCCGGGAATGATATCCGGATCGATGAAGGAACTTCTGGGATATCAGCATTTCTTTATCTATGTTATACTTTGCTCGGTACCTGGCCTGCTGGCAATCAGGTTCCTGAAGATTGATCCTGCATTCGGTATAAAAAAGAAAGAGAAGTAATATGATGTTCAGCACATTACAGAAGGAACTCAGCGGCGATCTGTTTACCGATGATCTTCACAGGATACTCTATGCGACCGATGCATCGTCATACCGCGAGCTGCCTGTAGCTGTGACACAACCACGGGATAAAGAGGATGTAAAGAAAATAATCGGATTTGCCCGGTCAGTTAAGAGCTCGGTGATACCAAGGGGAGGAGGCACATCCCTTGCAGGCCAGGTTGTAGGTCCGGGAATAGTTATGGATGTCTCAAAATATATGAACCGGATCCTTGAATTCAACATGGATGAGAAATGGGTTATAGTTGAGCCGGGAGTGATACTGGCCGAACTTAACAAATTCCTTGAACCGCACGGACTCCAGTTCGGACCTGAAACATCTACTGCAAACCGATGCTGCATGGCCGGTATGCTGGGGAATAATTCCTGCGGACTTCATTCTATTGTCTATGGCAGCGTCAGGGACCATATTCTTGAGGCTGAGGTCATCCTGTCCGACGGATCTGAAGTAACATTCAGTGCATTGACCGGCGAGGAATTTACCCGGAAATGCAACGGTGACCCGCATTCTCTCGAAACTGCCATCTACAGGAATATCCGCGATACATTGTCAGATCCTGTCAACCGCACCGAGATCAGGAACAAGTTCCCGCACCCTGCACTTAAACGCCGGAATAACGGGTATGCCATTGATGCCCTGATGGATACTGATCCGTTTACAGGGAACGGAGTAAAGATCAATATATGCAAACTGCTTGCAGGTTCGGAGGGGACTCTTGCCTTTACAACAAAGATGAAGCTGAATCTTATCCCGCTGCCGGCAGAAAAGACAGGACTTCTCTGCGCACACTTTGCCAGCCTGCAGGATGCACTGAAAGCAAATATCCTGATCCTGAAGCATAATCCTGTTGCAGTTGAAATGATCGACGATTTTATTCTCGATTGCACAAAGGATAACATCGAACAGAGCAGGAATAGGTTCTTTATAAAAGGAAATCCGAAAATCATACTGCTGGCCGAGTTTACCGCGGATACCGGGGAAATGCTCCGGAAGACTGCATTGGATATTGAAAAGGAACTTGTCAGCGCGGGATATGGTTATCATTTTCCTTTATATACCGGCAAAGAAGAGATACAAAAGGTGTGGGACCTGAGAAAGGCTGGTCTGGGTGTTCTGCTGATCATACCGGGAGAAAAAAGAAGTGTCCAGGTGATAGAGGATACAGCTGTTCTTCCCGAATTCCTGCCGGAATATATCACTGAATTCGAACAGGTACTGAAAAAATATAACCTCAGCTGTGCATACTATGCCCATATCGCAACAGGAGAGCTGCACCTCAGCCCGCTGCTTAACCTGAAGGATCCCATTGATGTGGATATCTATCATAACCTTGGAAGGGAGATAGCTCTCCTGGTAAAGAAATACCGGGGATCCCTGAGCGGTGAACACGGCGACGGACGCCTCCGCGGGGAATTCATACCCCTCATGCTCGGAGAACATAATTACGGATTATTAAAACAGCTGAAGATGACATGGGATCCGGATAAAATCTTTAATCCGGGAAAAATAACCGATAGTCCGCCGATGAACGAGAACCTGAGATACCGCATCGGGGAGCATATAAAGCCTCTCGACACAACATTCAGTTTCCCCGACAGCGGAACCCTGCTCAGTGCGGTGGAAAAATGCAGCGGATCGGGCGATTGCCGTAAAAGCTACCTGCTGGGAGGAACGATGTGTCCCACATTTATGGCTACAGGTGATGAGGATAAATCAACACGGGGGAGAGCCAATATACTCAGGGAATACCTTACCCGTTCAGGGAAAAGATACCCCTTCGATCATGAAGAGATATACAGGGTGCTCGATCTCTGCATATCATGCAAAGCCTGTAAATCGGAGTGCCCCTCGAATGTTGACATGACCAAATTCAAGGCTGAGTTCCTTCAGCATTATTACGAATTACACGGCGTCCCGTTCAGGACTTCCCTTATCGGATGGCTCCCGCGGATCAACCGCCTGGGAATGGCATTCAGGCCGGTAACCAATTTCATAACAGGAACTCCGGTCTTCAGTAAGATGATCGGTTTTACCGGAGAAAGAAGGATACCAACCCTTGCTGAACAGACCCTCAGGCGGTGGAAAGCCAGACATCAGGCGCACCGGCCTGAAGACTGGGGAAGAAACCAGAGGATCTATCTTTTTGCAGATGAGTTTACAAATTACAACGAATCCGGCATTGGCATAAAAACGATACTGCTTCTCGAAAAGCTTGGATATGAGGTGGTGATCCCTGAGCACAGCGAGAGCGGAAGGACATTCCTGTCAAAAGGATTGTTGAAGAGAGCTAAGAAGATCGCTGAAAACAATGTGATGCTGCTCAAAGATGTTGTCTCTGATGAGTCGCCGCTTGTAGGACTGGAGCCTTCGGCAATACTGACCTTCAGGGATGAATATCCCGACATTGTAAATGACGGCCTGAAGGAGTCCGCAAAAAAACTTGGCAAAAATGCCCTGCTGTTCGACGAGTTTATTTGCAGGGAAGCCGAAAAGGGACATATATACGTGGAACAGTTCACTGGTGAAAAAGCTGTAATAAAGCTGCACGGCCATTGCCAGCAAAAATCAATCGCATCAACATATTTTACAAAAAGAATGCTTTCAATCCCGTTGAATTATGAGGTTGAGGAGATTCCCAGCGGATGCTGCGGCATGGCCGGATCATTTGGTTATGAAAAGGAACATTATGACCTGAGCATGAAAATAGGGGAGATGGTACTTTTCCCTGCAGTCAGGTCTGCCTCTGAGGATGTCATCATCGCGGCACCGGGTACATCGTGCAGGGCTCAGATACTGGATGGCACAGGAATAAAGGCTTTTCATCCTGCTGAGATAATGTATGACGCATTGCTGAAAACATAGACCCCCTTTTGTTTTCCCCCAGGGGGGAAATAATAAAATGAAATCTTCCCCGGGGGGAAAGTTGGTATGGAGGAAATGAGCAGAATACTGTAATCATAACATCAGGCAAGGACATAAAAATAATTAAGGCTATGCAGATAAAAGGATTAACCGGTGTTGAAAAATCATTCCTGAAGCGTTCCGGAAGAAAGGGATACTCGACAAGGATCCCCTATATAGTCGTTCAGAACTTCCCTGACCTCGGACTCCTGACATCACTTCGTTTCCTTGAATGGGTTGGTGAAAATCCTGAAGGGGTAATCAGCCTCCCTACAGGCAAGACACCTGAATATTTTATAAAATGGACAACCAGGTTCCTAAACGGCTGGGGAAGGAAGGAAAACAGGAGGATTATAGAAGAGAACGGCTGCGTTCTGACAAAAAAGCCTTCACTTAAGGGACTTCATTTTGTACAGATGGATGAGTTTTATCCCATAAATCCGAAACAGCATAACAGCTTCTATGACTATGTGCTCAACTATTATATAAAGGGATTTAACCTCGATCCGGCCAGGGCATTGCTCATCAACAGCGAAAATATAATCCTTCCCGGTAACATGCACTATTCAGAGGTGTTCCCCGGAAGCCGGATTGACCTCACTCTGCGCAACAGGGAAGCGGCTACCGTCCTGGAAAAGATCCAGCAGGCTTCGATTTTCAGCATAGACAACTGGTGTACAAATTATGAAAACAGGATAAGGGAAAACGGCGGGATAGGCTTTTTCCTCGGAGGGATCGGGCCCGACGGGCATATAGCTTTCAACACACGGGGCAGTGATCATAATTCAACAACACGCCTTACGGCAACAAACTTTGAAACACAGGCAGCTGCAGCAGGCGATCTCGGCGGTATTGAAGTGTCGAGGAACAGGCTGGTTATTACTATAGGTCTGGGCACCATAACCTGTAATCCGGAGTGTGTGTCTGTAATATTTGCTGCAGGCGAGGCAAAAGCCGGGGTCATAAAAAATGCACTGGAAAATGATCCCGATAATCTCTACCCGGCAACGGTCTTACAAAGGCTCAGTAATGCCAGGTTTTATCTCACCGAAGGTGCAGCGGTGCAGCTTCACGACAGCATTGAAAAATACTATCTCGAGGGTTCATGGACCTTTGAAAAGACTGAAAAGGCAATCTTTGACCTGTGCCAGAAGATAGATAAATATGCACACAAGCTGGTTATAGGCGACCTTAGAAATGACAAATACTGTTCGCTGATCCCCGATCTGAGTATCGCAAGGGTAAAGGAAGTGATCGAATCGACAAAGAAGAAAATTGAGAAAGGCGTTAAAAAAGAGAATGACCAGGTCTTTCTGCATACCGGACCGCATCATGATGACATTATGCTGGGTATTTTTCCGTGCATTATTCCGCAGATGAGGATCCATTCAAACGAGTTTTACTTCTCAGTTATGACCTCGGGATTTACAGCTGTCACCAATCACCTGCTGCAGAACCTGCTTCAGGAAACACTCGATCATGTTTCCCAGGGAAAGATCCAGATGCTTGAGTATGCCGATTTCTTTAAAAGAGGATATAAATACAAGTTTGACAAGGATGTCAGCCATTATCTCGATAAGATTGCCGCGAGGGATGAGATAGGCAAGCTGAGAGGGATTTGTCACCGCATAACACGGGCAATGGTCGAAATATATAATCTCCGCTCAAAAGCAGATTTAGAGGCCCAGCTGGAAAGGAATATCAGGCTGTTGCGGTCGGGCTACAGCGGTGAGAAGAATCCGCCGGATATTCAGAAACTGAAAGGGATGCTTCGCGAATTTGAGGAGGAACTGGTATGGGCGCACTACGGGGTAAAGGTCCGTAATATAGAACACCTTCGTCTTGGATTCTATACAGGTGATATATTTACACCTCAGCCGCAGCGCAGCCGTGATGTTATGCCGATAGTCAGGTTGCTGAAACGGCTCAGACCCACCATTATAAGCCTGGCATTCGACCCCGAAGGATCAGGCCCTGATACACATTACAAGGTCCTTCAGGCGCTGGCTGAGGCTCTTCGGCAGTGGAGCAGGATGAAAGATCTTTCATCACTTAGAATAATTGGCTACAGGAATGTATGGTATAAATTTCACCCTTCGGAAGCGAATGTGTTCACACCCGTTTCGCTGAATTCAATGGCAGTGTTGAACTGGTCGTTCAGGAACTGTTACATAAGCCAGGTGGATGCGTCATTCCCCAGTCACGAACTTGACGGTCCGTTCAGCGATCTCTCACAACAGGTCTGGGTTGATCAGTTTAAGCGTGTGCAGCTTATCCTTGGAAAAGACTTTTTCTATGAAAATGAAAGCCCGAAGATACGTGCGACACATGGGATGATCTTTTATAAGGAGATGAATGTCTATGAATTCCTGATGCATGCCCGGGAACTTGAAAAAAGCATGGAAGGAGATATTAATTATGAAGAGAATAAACAGATCACTGTACAGCTGCCTGATCATTAAGATTTTACTCGTTGCCGGCATTATCATGTTGCCCCGGATTCTTGCGGCACAGTATTTCCCGAAGCATGAGCTGAGGGCAATATGGATTGCAACTGTGAACAACATCGACTGGCCTTCATCACCCGGACTAACTTCCGATGAGCAGCGGAACGAGATAATCAGCCTTCTCGACCTGGCAAAAAAAAATAATCTGAACACTGTTGTTTTCCAGATAAGACCAGCGGCAGACGCATTTTATGAGTCATCTCTTGAACCATGGTCGCAGTGGCTCACCGGAAAGCAGGGACAGGCGCCTGAACCATGGTATGATCCTCTTGAGTTTGTTATTTCAGAATGCCGAAAGAGAGGACTCGACATCCATGCATGGCTTAATCCTTACAGGGCGGTAAAAGACACAGCTGATACAGTTGCTGAAAATCATATTACAAAGGTGCATCCCGGGTGGTTCCTTACGTACGGCACAACACGTTATTTTGATCCGGGTCTGCAGGAGACGCGCAATCATGTTGCATCGGTCGCAAGCGATATTGTACGGCGTTACGATATAGACGCAATACATATGGATGACTATTTTTATCCTTACAGGATTGCAAATGTCAGCTTTCCTGACGACAGCTCATTTTTTAAACATCCGCGGGGATTTAGTCAGGAACAGAAAGAGGAGTGGAGGAGGGATAATGTCAATCTCATTATCAAACAGCTGAGCGACAGCATTAAAGCGATTAAGCCCTGGGTGGAATTTGGCATCTCACCTTTTGGTGTATGGCGTAATATTGAAAAGGATTCGCTGGGCTCCGCGACAAGGGCCGGTGTGACAAACTATGATGACCTCTATGCCGATATATTGCTGTGGCAGAAAGAAGGATGGATTGATTATGTCACTCCGCAGCTTTACTGGCATATAGGATTTAATCTTGCCGATTATTCGGTACTTTCAGAATGGTGGAGCCATAACACCTACGGATGCAGGCTTTATATTGGACAGGCTCCCTACAGGATAGGCAGGAAAGTTACTGCTAAAGAATGGAGAACATCAAGGGAGATTGTCAAACAGGTATTACTTAACAGGACATATCCAAATATTGACGGTACAATGTTTTTCAGCGCAAGAGTGCTTCGCAGCAATCCGTTGAGATTATGGGAACGGCTTTCAGGAGGTGTGTTCAGGTATCCGGCGCTTCCTCCTGCAAACAGCAGGATCACACCGTTAATTCCGCAAATGCCTTCAAACGCAGTGGTCAGACTCAGTGCCGGTTCATTAAACTTCTCATGGCAGAGCGGCTGCAACAATAAGAAATTCATAGTCTACAGGTTCAGGAAAGGCAAACCGGCTGACGTGAATAACCCGGCGAATATCCTTCTTGTAACTTCAGATACAAGTGCAGCCGTTGACAGAAACAGACTTACAGATCCTTCAAGATATTTCTATATCATAACATCGCAGAGCCGGACAAATACCGAGAGTGAGCCGGTGTATTTCCGCGAAAGTCCGCGTTGAAAGCGGATAAGCATCAAATATCATCCACGTATAATTAAACGTATAATTATACGTAGATAACAACTCAATTATAAAGGAAATATTTCTCTGCCTTCTTCCTGAATGCAGGTATCTCATTATTCCACAGGTCCATAATGGAGCTGACATTCCGGGATTTCTGAAATTCGATCCTCACTTTATCCGTACCGCAAACCTTGTCAAACATATCCAGCCGCGATTTCTCACATAAAGAGAAGATATCCTTCCCGGGCCATAACTTATGGGCTTCCTGCAGAATATAAAACTGCAGAAGAGAAAGCGGAGCTTTGTTGTAATCTGTTAAATGGATCTGTATCCCGTGGACCATTTTCCCTGCAGAAACGCTGTAATATGGCTTGTAGTGGACAGGTCTGAATATGACTCCCGGTATTTTCAGCTTGTTAAGATTCCCTGCAAGCGAATCGGCATTATACCATTCTGCTGCAAACAGCTGAAAAGGCAAAGTATATCCTACACCGATGCTTACAACGTAAAGCTCGCCAATGATGCCTGTTGCAGGATAAAAATAAGCAGTTTGCGAATTAGGGATATGAGGAGAGGAAGGTATCCAGGGAAGACCTGTCTCTCCGAACCCCATATTCCTCCTCCAGCCATTCATTTTAATAACTTCCAGTCTGCATTTTATGCCGTTTTTAAGCAATCCTTCCTCATTAAGGAATCTAGCCAGCTCACCGACCGTCATGCCATGTATATAGGGTACCGGGTACTGGCTTACGAAAGAAACAAATCCCGGCTGAACCAGGCACCCTTCCATCCGGATGCCTCCGAGGGGATTGGGGCGGTCAAGCACAACAAATGGAATGTTATTTTCGGCTGCTGCCTCCATTGCCAATCCCAGTGTGCTGATGTATGTGTATGACCGCGAACCAATATCCTGTATATCATATATAAGAATATCTATTCCTTTTAGCATCTCTTTTGTGGGTTTCCTTGTATTACCGTAGAGACTATATACAGGCAGGCCGGTCGATAGATCAGTTACAGAGCCAATGATCTCGCCGGCGGTGAATTCACCTCTCACGCCATGTTCCGGACCATAAAGGGCAGCAAGCTTTACTCCCGGAGCTCCCATGATTATGTCAATTGCAGATCTCAGTCTGCGGTCAACACCTGTGGGATTTGTGATTAATCCGACATTTTTGCCTTTCAGGATATTAAAATTGCTTTTTGCAAGCATTTCCAGTCCGGTCTCTACAATCTGTGCACTGAGGTTACAGGAGGGCAGAATAAGTATTAAAAATAACAGTAGTACCCTGTCTTTTAAGGATGATGGTTTCATTTCAGTTTGTAATTCTATTTTTTATCTGATGGATTATAACAATCTATGAGTCAATAATATATGGAAATTAAACACTCTTACTCCTCCGCCGGCTATTTTTTTGATCAATAATAGTTATTTTTTTTATTCATTTTTATAAATTTGTAAGATGTAATACAACTTTTCGCTGATTAATGCAAGGCGGCAGCAAGTATGCAGGTCTTTTCACCCTGTTTATAATTACAGGATGTTTTACTGTTCTGGGACAGCAGCCGGTAACATTTGCTCTCCTTGCAGACCTTCATGTCAGTCCGGGAGCTCCAGGCGATTCTTCGCTTAACCTGATAGTGGATGAGATCAATACTTCGGACTTCAGCTTTACGGTTGTTGCGGGCGATCTTACGAATACAGGGTCTGATGCGGAGCTGTCAGCAGTGAAGAGGGCGCTTGATAAGCTGATAAAGCCTTATTATGTCATTCCGGGGAATCATGAAACTAACTGGTCAGAGTCAGCAGGGCTTACATTCAACAGGCTCTGGGGCAATGACCGCTTTATATTTGATCATAACGGCTATCTGTTTGTTGGTTTTAATACAGGACCCTTTATGAAGATGGGTGACGGGCATATAAAGGTTGAAGACCTGCAGTGGCTGAGAAGAGAGCTTCAGGAAAGAAAACCGGAGAAGACGCCCCTGATTTCATTTTCTCATTATCCCCTGGCAGAAGGGCTTAATAACTGGACCGATGCCGCCAACATCCTGAAATCGTTTGGCTGCAGGGTTGCCTTCTGCGGACATGGTCACCGTCTGGCGCTTATGAATTTCAATGGCATTCCCGGAATAATGGGGCGGACTGCGCTGCCGGGAAATAATACAAGACCAGGCTACAGCATTGTCAGACTTCGCAACGACAGCGTGCTGGTCTATAATAAGGAGCTTTCATTGCCTGAAAAAAAACCGGTCATAATGCTGAATTATGTCAAACCTGATACATTGGCAAAGATCCCCTCACCTGCTGCGCCTGATTATTCTGTGAACCAGGTATATGCAGGGAGGCTCTTCATCGGGGAATGGACCGATACTGCTTCGATATTCTCAGGACCATGCCTTGTGAATGATACAATGCTTGTTTACGGAAACTCCATGGGATTTGTGAAGGCTATCAGTTTAGCTTCCAGGCGTATACTATGGCATACAAAATTAGCCGGACCTGTTTATTCAACTCCGGTATCATCGGAAGGAATAATCGTTCTCGGAACTGTTGACGGTACCATCACGGGACTGGATGCGGTAAGCGGAAGGAAAATATGGACGGTGATTGCTGGAAGACCTGTCCTGGCTGAAGGTATTATTGATGACCGGTCAGTCTATTTAGGAGCAGGTGACACATGCTTCTACAGGATTGATTTAAGGAACGGAAAAATTATCTGGAAGTTCACAGGAGTTGACGGGCTTATCCAGGGTAAACCTGCAATTTCAGGTTCGTCAGTGGTTTTCGGTGCATGGGACACTCATTTGTATTGTCTCGATAAAAATAAGGGTTCCCTCAGGTGGAAATGGAACAATGGCAGACCACAGGTTTTATATTCCCCCGGTAATATCTACACGGTATGTTCAGCGAACAAAGTATTTATGGTAGCTCCCGACAGATATATGACAGCATTGGATCTGGCTACCGGCAAAAAGATATGGCGTACCAACCGGTTCCAGGTAAGGGAATCAATGGGAGCAAGCCCCGACGGATCACTCGTATATGTAAAGCTCATGAACGATACGGTCATTGCAGTTTCAACATCGGGAAATTCTTTTAAGACTGAATGGGTAGTTGATGGAGGATTTGGTTATGAGCATAATCCGTGTCCTGTAACAGCAACGGATAAAATAGTAATTGCTGCGACACGAAGCGGTATGGTGGTGGCGATTGATCCGGAGTCACGCAGTGTTGCCTGGAAATATAAAGCAGGGAATTCTTCTGTTAATAAAGTTGTAGCAGGTCCCGATAACACGCTGTGGATTACTTTGTCAGAAGGAA
>JADDYF010000147.1 GCA_015712185.1 Bacteroidales bacterium | reverse complement strand
TACCGACTGTGAGCAATTGAATTCATTCCTGAAGTAGCTTATCGCTTTCTCTTGTTTATTCATATATCTCCGGTTTTATTCTTTCTGAAAATAATTTATAAAACTCCTTCCTCATGTTATATCTTAACCGTCTTAAATCATTCATAATAAACTCATCAGGTTCGGGCATGAATGACGGGTTCTGGCAGTTGTAATATTTTGCTTTATTCGAAAAACAAAGTAACAAATATACAGATTAAAGCTGTCTGAAAAACACTGTGCATTATGTGTGGAACTCACCTGGAACGTTTGAATATTCCCGGTATGAATCTCGGAACCTCTTTTTGATATACTGCATACCCGGGGTATTTACTGCTGCTGATTCTTTCGGTCAGCCTGGTGCTCCCAATGAACAGAAGAACCAGGAGCAGAGGTCCTATAATAGTCAGGTTTATCAGTTGCCCCGCGGCAGCAACACCAAAGAAATAAAAGCATATCCAGATGGCCTGCTCGGAGATAAAATTGGGGTGCCTTACATGCTTCCACAATCCTTCAGTCATAAATCCTTTAGTCAGTGATTCCTTATAAAGGTTTCCCTGATCATCGGCACTCTTCTTCTCACTATGGAATTTAAAAAGCTGATTATCCGCAATGCTTTCAGTCATGATAAATACAAGCATGAACAATGCTGCCAGAAAGTCGATAATCGAAAGAGGCTTGTCGCGGTACAGGGATGCAAGAAGCAGCGGAGATGAGAAAAGGAATATTACGATATTCTGATAAAGTGATATAAAGAAGAAATTGAATAAACCGAACCTCAGCCTTCCTTTCAGCGCCCGATGTTCCCTCATTACCTTCCACCGGTAGTCTTCCTCACCTTTCCACGGGATTATATTATATCCGCCCTTGCGGGAAAAATTATAGCTCAGGCGCAGACCCCAGATGGTAACGAGGATAGCCATGATTAATAACCTTGGTGAAAACGCTGATGCCGCTGTTACCCAGCTGTAGGCTATCGGAACAAGGCTCCAGAGCTTATCCACCTGGCTGTAGTTCCGTGTAATTTCACTGACTATGAAGCATAAAACAACAACCGCGATCATAATAATCAGCCAGGTTGTGACCAGGTTCTGAAAATAAATATCATATCGGGAAAGGATCGACCGGAAGACAAAAGCTGATGTTAAACACGACATAGGCTATTCTTTTATGGTTTTAATAATGCAAACCAACGAATCAACTTGTAACAAACCACTTCTTTTTCACGGAAGAAATATATTTATTTTTCTCATTATTTCCCCTGTTTGATCTTTAAAAAATCCCTGAAATATCTCCGTGCCTGTTTCCATTTTCTGCTATCTATGGAATATTTTATTCTCGGAGGTTCATAGCTGTCCTGTACAATACCTGCACGTTTCAGCTCATACATATGCTGTGATACTGTCGAACCTGCAAGAGGAATTTTCTTCGATATCTCATTGAAGTAGCATGCTTCTTTTGCCGCGAGCATGCGCAGAACAGCAACCCTTGCCGGATGCGACATTGCCTTGGCAAACCGTGCCACCCTTATATCTTCCCTGCTGAATTTGTTTCTTTTCGGAGAGGCCATTATTCCATGTTTTTTTATAGGTTATGTAACTGGTTGATATGGTGATTTCTACATTTTTAAGGGTTCATTCGTATTTCGTAAATATACGATATAAAATGATTCAGGCAATAAATGACACTGAATTCAATGCTTATTATTGGCGTTCACTATTAACTGATTGCAGCTTGTTAACATATAGCATTAAGCAGTACTCCTTTTGCTTAAGCCTGTATTGCATAATGACCCCGGAATGCTCGGGAGAAATGAAATCACCTTCTCAGCAGATGTATTCATGACCGGGCGGTTAAAAATCAAAAATAGTGATTGTCCGAAAGATTTTATTTAACTTTGGGCGCTTAAATTTGCATCCGTTAACAAGATGGCAGGGCGGGAGTTAGTCAGACCTTACGGGGAAAAGCAGATGGCTTTTGACAGGCGTTATCTCGAAATGGCCCTTATCTGGGCACGTAATTCCTATTGTATAAGGCGTCAGGTCGGAGCCCTTATTGTCAGGGGGAAAATGATAATTTCTGACGGTTATAATGGCACTCCGGCCGGCTTTGAGAATGTGTGTGAGGATGAGAACAATGTCACAAAACCATATGTTCTTCACGCTGAAGCCAATGCCATTACTAAAGTTGCAAAATCACATAATTCAAGCGAGGATTCAACGTTATATGTTACAACATCTCCCTGCATGGAATGTGCAAAGCTCATAATACAGTCGGGTATCAGAAGGGTTGTTTACTGCAACAGATACCGGATTACTGACGGACTTGATCTTCTGAAGCGTGCCGGTATTGAGCTGGTTTATATTGATCCCGAAAAAGACATTTATGAAGTACAGTAATACCAAAAGAAATATTTTCCTCCCGCTGATGCTGGCAATATCGCTCATCGCCGGTATTGTGATCGGCATAGTTCTTCCAAGGCAGAATCTAATGCAGCAGCATTCAAGCATAAGGGCAAGGAATGACAAGATCAACAGCATCCTTAATATAATTGAGTCGAGCTATGTCGACTCAGTAAACCGGAACGATCTGGTAGAAGCTGCTGTTCCTGCAATCCTTAAAAAGCTCGATCCGCATTCAGTTTATATACCTGCCAAAGATCTCGTAAGGGCGAATGAACCTCTGCAGGGAAACTTCGAGGGGATCGGCATATCATTTAACATCCTGTCCGATACGATACTGGTGATCAGCACTATTCCCGGTGGTCCGTCGGAAAAACTCGGCCTTGAGGCGGGAGACAGGATAATCTACGTAAATGATTCACTTGTAGCCGGCAAGCGCATCAGCGATGATGATGTAATGAGAATGCTTAAAGGACCGAGGGGAACGGTTGTCAGGGTCAGGATCTACCGCAAGGGACAGAAGGACCTTCTGACCTTTAACATAACACGCGACAAGATACCTATCTACAGTGTGGACGTCAATTATATGGTAAACGCAACCACCGGTTATTTACGGATCAACAACTTTGCCATGACGACGTATGACGAGTTCATGAAAGGACTCACGGAACTCAGAAACCGGGGAATGTCAAAGCTGATATTGGACCTCCGGGGTAACTCGGGGGGGTTAATGGATCCGGCCATCCAGATTGCCAATGAATTTCTGCAGGAAGGACAGCTTATCGTTTATACCCAGGGACGCACCCAGCCCCGGAACAACTTTACGGCAAACGGCAAGGGCGATTTCAAAACGGGCGACCTGGTAATTCTTATTGACGAATGGAGTGCTTCTGCAAGTGAGATACTTGCCGGCGCTATCCAGGATAATGACAGGGGAATGATAATCGGAAGGAGATCATTCGGAAAAGGCCTTGTCCAGGAGCCAATTCAATTTACCGATGGTTCAGGCATGAGGCTTACCATTGCACGTTACTATACTCCGACTGGAAGATCGATTCAGAAACCATATAACAACGGATTCGATGAATATTATGACGACCTGAATGCAAGGTATGACCGTGGTGAATTTGAAAGACCCGACTCAATTCATTTTTCCGACTCGCTGAAATTCACAACCCCGGGAGGCAGGATTGTATATGGCGGCGGCGGTATCATGCCTGATAAGTTCATACCTGTCGATACCTCAGGAGTATCTCCATATTTCCTGAAAGTAAGACCTTTCATCTATCAGTTTGCCTTGAATTATACCCAGAAAAACAGGGATGTTCTGAGAAATTTCAGCGACCCTTATGAACTCGAAAAATACCTGGATACCCAGGGTCTCCTTGATCAGTTCACAGAATATGCATACCGTAATGGATCGCAGCCAGTTCAACCGGCTGCTGAAGTGAAAAATCCTGAAATGACCGGGAATCCTCCCGATATCGTAATTATACCTGCACGACCTGCAAGAACCGGAGGAGTAAAACCTGATCCGGAGGGATTACGGATCTCGGGCAACATTATACATACACAGATCAAAGCATATATTGCCCGGAACATAATGGACAATAAAGGCTTCTATCCTATCTGGGAGAAGCTCGATACAACGCTTAAATACGCCATCAGTTTCCTGGAGCAGAATACAATATGATTTCAAACTCCCAGATGTCTAAGAAAATTACGGACAGCTGACAGGGATTCTTCTTCCTCCTCGACAAATCCCATATGTCCTGAGTTCTTCAGGATGACAATTCCGGCATTCTCCGGCAGACTGACCTTCTTCCGGACCTCCTCACAATTGATATAGTTGTCCAATGCGCCAAGGATCCAAAGGCACGGAACTCTGCCTTCTTCCATAAGGGATGATCGTGACGGCCTGGCCTTCATACCCCTGAGCACAGCTATTATGCCTTCAGCCGGGATCACTGATGCGATATCCATTGAACGCTGAAGTTCAGCTTTAAATTTCCGAAGGCTAACTGCAGCAAACATCCGTGTAATATCTTCAGGGTATATTTCATCTTTCCTGCCGGCTTGTGCAAGACTGATCTCGCGGTCTCTTTTGAAAAGAGCCTCCGGGGAATCTGCAAAAGGATGGGAATGGAACAGGCAGTACCCGGAAAGCATCCCGGGATAAAGTTCAAGAAATGCCAGT
>JADDYF010000349.1 GCA_015712185.1 Bacteroidales bacterium | reverse complement strand
CTTTAATAAAGTCCTGACCAAAGTTACGGAAAGTGATGAAAGCGCTGTTTATATCAATGTTTTCGAGATTGAAGCTTCCCCTGGCAACAAGGGACTTGTCAGTGTTCTGGGCAAATAAACCATTACCGGAGATAGTGCCATTTAATGTATTTATGTTAAGCGATTTGAGATTCAGGACTCTTGGCCCGTAACTTAGGATTCCCCTGATCTTTCCGGTGGTCAGTGTTTTATAGGAAAGACTGTCAACATCGAATCTGAGATCCAAAATGATATTACCGGGCAGGTTGAATGCAGTTCTTCCGGAGGCCGAAGCGGCTGATGCCCCGGTAGATGGAAAGAGCTTTGCCGGCACTAACCTGCCGCATGTAACATCAGCTTTTGCCCTCATTATCGCCCGTTTGCCGGCAATCCACTCAGGCAGGTTGAAGAACTCCCCGTTTACAGTGAGATTGTGATCCCTGAATGTGAAATTAAGGTTTTCTGTAATAATGCTTTCAGCCATTATGAGTTTCCCCGTGACCCGGTTAAGATCGAAGTTTCTATCCTTCAGCTCAAGACCAAAGGAATGGAACAGCATAGTACCTTCAGGATTAAGGCCAAAGAAATCAGTTATGCTGTATTTATCCTTTTTCTGAAGTATGCCGGTCAGCCTCAGGTCGAGGTCTGCTGTCCCTGATGCAGCTGATACGACATGCAGGTTGAAGAATTCCCTGATTTCTGCCGGTTTGACAATGCCTTTCAGCGAAATATCTGCATTCGGCTGTATGAAATTGGAAATCAGCAGTGCTGCACTATATTCTGAAGATCCGATCCGCGCTTTCAGGTCCCTTACAGAAACCAGATTAGTTTCAGGTTTTTGTTGTTCACCGTTTGTATAGTAACCTGTAAAGGAGATATCATTAATATTTAGCTGTGACCTGCCATAGTCGATATGACCTTTATTCACATCGAAGAAGAATTCGGTCAGAGGATTCGTTGTACGTGTCACGGGGCCTTTGATCATGCCTGTGACTTTCAGAATACCTGACGGATCATAATCGCGGACAAGATCAGTATATTTATCGGGGACATATTTTTTGAGCTTCGACAGGTCAATATTTTCACCATTCAGGTAAAGGTCGAGTACATCGTCATGTGATACAAAACCCTTAAGGTCAAAACTGAAATTTTCTATTTTGAGGACTCCTTTTCTGAAAAACACGCCGCTGTCGGAGCTGTGCAGGTTCAGGTCAAGGTCTGTCGTGATGCTTTGACTGACACTGGTGTTATAAAGACGGAATAGATCAATGCGTATCATCGAATTGGCTATAAAGTCAATTTCATCTCCCGTTATCCTGCTTTTTAACTGGCCCGTCTGAATCATACCTTCAATTATCAACTCTGTTGCCTGGTTATTGTAATCAGCCTTTACGTCAGCTACATTTATCCTGTCGAGATTGATTGTGATCTCTTCACTGGTGTTCCCGGTGTTTTCAACTGCTATTTCATAATTGACATTTCCGGCTGTGTCTGTAAAGATATTCAGGTGCCCGTCCTTTACCCCGACCCTGTCGATGTTGTACACTCCTCTGATAATATCGGAAATGCTGAACTCGAATGATACAGATTTTGCCGACAAAAGCGTATCGGTGTTTATTCCCCGGAAGCAAGTCGTGTCAAAGCCCGGAGATGAACGGACCCAGGCATCCTTGAGGTCGAGGGATGCTTTAGGGAATTTCTTAAGGAATGATAGATGCAGGGAGCCGAACTCATATTTTGTTGTCAGGTTTTTATTCAGCGATCTGAGTATAATTCCTGCCACACTGTCCTGCATAAGAAGTGATGCAGAAAACAGTATTGCCACTATTGCGATTAAAATGACCGCTGCAATCTTAAGTATTTTGAAGAGTAGGTTCATAAAAATGAAATACCTGTCTGCACCTGAGATAACGGCAGACAAAGTTAATTCATTTGATTGAAAATAGATTTTCTATTTAAGAAGGAAGGAAAAATCGTCAGCAGGGGTGAGTTCAACAGGAGGAGAACCCTTTCTAAAGATTCTTGCATTCCGTGGACCAGCCAGACTTACGAAGCCGTTCTCAATGATCGGCATGGTACCTTCGCGCAATCCTGCAACGGTGATGCCCGGATTTGTTGAGTTGCTGATAAGTAATAATTTTATGATTAAAGAGTTTTTTCAGGCTCGATCAGTAAGCACCCGGTTCTGTTATATTGTGATTACCCGGAATGTTTTTTATGCTGACCAGCCTGAACGAAATATTCAGTATATTGAAGACAAGCATCTTCCCGGACAGGATACCTTCCAATCCGGCAATTATTTTGATTACTTCATTAGCCATAAATGTGCCTGTGATACCCGGCAGGACTCCGGTTACTCCGACATCTGCAGCCTGAGGATTCCTGTGTTGACCTGACACTGCCTGCGGATTATAGCAGCGGTAGGTTGGACCTCCCCTGTAGTTGAAGACAGAAACCTGTCCTTCGAATTTATAAATAGCTCCGTGGACCATCGGTTTACCGAGTATTACGCATGAATCGTTTATCAGGTATCTCGTTTCAAGGTTATCCGTTGCATCAACAATAATGTCGTAGTCTTTAAGGATACGGAGGGAGTTAGTGCTATCAAGCCTGAGGTTGATAATCACAACTTCAATCAGTGGATTCAGGTGTTCAAGGCGGTTTTTGGCAATTATGGATTTCAGCTTCCCGACGTCATTCGATCCATACAATACCTGTCTCTGGAGGTTGGTTTCGTCAACCAGGTCAAACTCCACTATTGCAACCTTCCCCACACCAGAGGAGACAAGGTATTGAAGTACGGGGCAGCCGAGTCCGCCGGCTCCCACGACAAGGACAGCAGCGTTCTTAAGTTTTTGCTGTCCTTCAATCCCTATTTCAGGAATCATAATCTGTTTCTTGTACCTCCTTAGTTCGCGCGGGGATAGTGAATCACCTTCCATAGGAACATTATTGTTTATGAGGTACAAATATAAATCGAAGGGACGTTGAAAACAACGTCCCCGCGAAATTCAAATTATAAAACAGGGAATTAAATAAAAGGTTTAGTCGTTGAAGGTGAAAGCAAAACCAATCTCGAAAGGCTCGAGCTGAAGTGTGCTGGGACCTTTCTGATCTTTGAACCAGGGTGTAAGGTAATATGTACCATAGATCATGAAATTCTCGTATCCGATCCTTGCTGTGACACCGCCCCTGAGCAGGCTTAGGTTCAGGTCATCATCAGATTTCAGTTTCTGGCCATCATCGAAAACAATTTTGGTATGCGAGCCAAGCTTTATTCCCCCTATTACTCCTCCTGCCACATTCAGGCGATGTCCTTCACCGGTGGGCAGCTGAAATTCAAGGAGTGCAGGGACATTCAGGTAAACAACCGAAAACTTTGACCTCTTAACAGTCAGTTCACCGTCGGGAATAACCTCAACGATATATCCGTCATCACCAACTGCTATATTGTTCGGATTTGCAAATCTGTAATTGTTCCAGTTGATTCCGAGACCTGTAACCAGACCGAAATTCCGGGTGATGCCAAGACTCACCTGTGAGAAACTGATATTGATTGAGTGTGATTTGCCTGTATGGAGCTTCATATAGGCTATCTCATCAGGCAATTCGGTATCGCTCAGCAGATGGCTGTAGCTGTAGTTGTTGAATCCAAACTCAAGTCCCGACCAGTGTCCTCTGAACCTGCGGGCGCCATTGTCGCGGCTGTCATCCTCCTGGTAATCATTGTTCGTACTTTCCGGCCTGTAATCTTCAAATTCAATCCTCGGACGTTCACCTTCAAGCGATTCGAGAATAGAAATGCCCCGGTTCCCAAGTCTGAGATTAGTAGCTGCCTGACTGTCTTCATAAACAAGAAGATTCCTTCCGATAACCACCTTGTAGTTTTCGTTAGTGTCAGCAACAGCTTTCTGCACGGAGACTGATTTGTTCTCCGCAGATGTTTCCTGGCTGAAACCCTGTATGATTAAAGCTGCCAGGATCAGGAGTATAAATGTCTTTTTCATTATTGTAATTCTTTTCGTTTCTGTTGCTGTGACGTACTGCAAAGCAAATAAGTTACTCAGCAATCGCAGATTTTTTTACAGGAGCGTTGAACTTAAGATATTTCGAACTGAAATAAATTGATTGCAGCTCTCCCGTGTCATCATAGGTCTTCCGGAGAGCCATTTTAGTGCCGAATAACAAATTCAGACCCTTGATTCCGGCCTCGGCTATCTCGTACGATTTCAGCGGACTCTCATTATATGGTTCTGTCTTCAGGATCTTATCACGGAAGGTCCTTGCAATGAACCTGCTAAACCTGCTTCTGTCCTGCCCGTAATCAAAAACAGGTACTGTGAAGGTGTTGTTTGATGCAATAAGAGTATAATCAGGCTTTTCGATGTTAAGCGAGAGCTCCGGAAGGAAATCGATTTTCAGTGCTGCGCTACCAGAAATCTCCCTGGTCATCCCGGGCTCATCAGCTACAGCTGCCAGAACCGCCTGATCGCCGGGTTCAGTGACGGCAGCCTCAATTGAGGGAATACCCTGAATTTCAGGTTTGATAGTTTCATCAGGTATCAGTGTTTCGGCTATTGCATCCGGTTTATATATCAACATCTCATCCGGGACTCCGGTAACAGGACCCGGAAGGGCATCCGAAACAGCGTTGTTATTTTTTTCTGTTATATAGCGCGGAATAAAAATGTAACTCAGGATCAGCAATGCTATTCCTGCAGCAATGCTTAATCCGATGAACGACCAGCGGTATATCGCTCCGCCGACGGTTCTCCTCACGAGTTTTCCTTTGTTCATGTATCTTATCTGTGGAGGAGTAAGCTTCAGCTTCTGGATGGTCTCGAACACTTTTCTCTTTTCTTCATCCTTTTCCATACATTCATTCAGTTCGGCCAGTTGTTCGGAGGAAAGGTCATCTTCGAGATAACCCACAGCCAGATATTCAAACTGTGCTGAATGCAGATCTGAAGGATTTCTTCTCAGCAGGTCCTTGTTCGGGAAGGATCTATCGCCGGGTAACAGAGGAGATCGTAACAATGTGGCAGCTTCTTCCCTGAGATCGGGGTTACCGTCGAGGAATTCCTGAAGCAGTTTTATTTCCTGATCACCGAGGTTTCCGTCGAGCCAGTCGATAATCCATATTTCGTAGTTGGATCTGTCGGGTTTCATGGTTAAATCAATGTTTCAATTTTACCGATGAAATTCTTTAAGGCAATCCTGCCCCTGTAGATGTTGATCTTAACCTGAGCTTCGCTGAACCCGGTTACTTCTCCTATCTCTTTATAGCTGTAGCCTTCATAGTCACGCAGCAGGACACATGTTTTCTGTTGTTCAGGAAGGTTATCAAGGGCTGCATGGAGGATCTCGTTGAGATCAGAATATTGTGATTCGTAAAGAATGTCCGCATTTGAGGTATCTTCTAGAAAGCTCATCTTCTTTTCCTTCCGGATAATATCGATCATGGCATGGTAGGCAGTCGAAAACAGCCACGACTTTGCAACCGAATAATCGATTTCAGTTACGTGTATCCATAGCTTTTCAAAGCTGTCCTGGACAATATCACTGGCTCTATGCTCATCTTTCAGGTCGGCACGGATAAACCGGTAGACAGAGTCAGCGAATTCTTCAACAGATCTGTTATATTCCTTTACAGTCATAAACTGAATTACCGAAATACAATAGAAAGACGTTTGAAGAAGGGAAAAGTTACAAAAATTCTAATCCAGGTCACGTGAAGGGGCCTTCATTGATGACCCCCGGGGCTGTTGAAAAAGTCAGATTTTACCCCCCAACCCCCCACCTTGCTCCGCCGAAGCGGCTACGCGAAGGCGAAGAGGGGGGCTTCATAAATTGTTGTATATCAATAAGTCCCCCTCCGGGGGATTTAGGTGTAAGAGAAAAAAAGAGACTTTTTCAACAGCCTCACTCCCTAAAGGAGGTTTAGATCACTGATAGATAGTGAATTCTGGTACGATAGTGAATTGGCCCCCCTTTAGGGGGGATGGGGGGTTACTTCGGCTTATATACCCTCACCCAGTCTATCTCCGTTGTAATCATGCTGTTGATGGGTTTGTCGAGTCCCCCTGATAAGAGTATGTACATTGGTTCCTGTGGTACATCCGAAGTCTGTGTCATGACTGTTGCGCCATTTATTTTCCAGACAAGCTTATCGGGGGTCCATTCAAGGGTATAGATGAAGTAATTTTTTGCAAATTTTGATCCGGCAGAACCCTTTACTCTTTTCTCGGGTGCTGCATAGTAATCGAACAATACCTTCCCGTCTGATGTACGGCAGATATTTATGTGGGGTGTGATCTTATCGGCAAGCATCCAGAAAGCGGATTTTGCCATCGGATTGCCGAGCCTGATCTTTGCCGTAAAAGTTCCGTATTTCTGGCGGAAACTCTTTCCGGAATTGATTAATCCTGATGTAAAATTGTATTCGTGCACTTTAAAACCTCCCAGAGTCCATGCTTTTCCATTGATCTTCTGTGGTTTAGTGATGATCTTAAGGAGGCTGTTACGTACTTCAAAATTCTCTTTTTCGGTATACGCATGGAGGTCGGTTCCTACAGAAAATCTTCCGGCATCCAGCTTATCGCCCCAGTAATAATTGGTCAGCCATTTATTTGTATCGAGCCTGTCGCCCTCAAATTCGTCGCTGAAAGTAAGTTCCCTTTCCTTGAGAATGTTGAATTTGTCAGAGTCTTTTACCCTGAAATACCACAAAATATCCTCATTCTTTTTAAGCTTGTCAAACTCCTGGATACTGCTGAACATTTCGGACTTCTCGAATCTCTTCGTATCGAGAAGGTACTTCTTCTTTTCCCTGAATTCGGAAGTTGCCACATAGTCCTTGAGCTCGTTATATCTGGCAAGCCGGGCAGATCCGTCGGTATTCAGGAAGTTTGCATATTCTTTTGAATCTCTGAATTTAAAGTATTCCTTTATTTCAGTGCTTTTCCTGAGGCGGTTATAGTCGAGGAGTTTCTTGTAGTCGTCAGTAGACTTGAACTCTTTGGTTTTAATCTTTTCCTTGAATTCCAGCGATTGTACCAGGGCCTGGAGTGATTCGAATCCTTTTATCTTATCGGATCCATCCATATCCCTGAATCTTTTGAGGGTTGATCCTGCGATTGTTCTGAAGTACAAAACTATATCCTTTGATTTCTGGAGTGTAAGGAATTCCTTTTCCCTGGCATATTCCTCGGAGTTTTTGTACTTAAGCGATTCTATCTCTTTTCTTTTATGGATAAAATCGGAGGAAGTTATAAGGTCTTTCAGGGAGATGTACTTTTTCAGCAGATCGGATTCTGAAAACGCATTGAGTTTATTGAATTCGCTGATCAGTGCCTTTTCTGCCTGCTCGATTTTGGATGTGGAGGGGAATAATCCGAGTAAAAGCCTGAGACTTGCCATTTTATAATTGTTTTAAGTACAGCCGATAAAGATAGAAATCTTTTCTTAATTATTGAAAGTCACAATTTCTGACTGATATCTGGGATAACGGAAGAAAGGCATATAATGTTATAAACAGGTCAATATTTATTGAAAAACCTCATGTGTCCCATATGAAAGGTTTCCACCGCAGGTTGTGGTGAAAATTCACTATCGTCCGGATAGAAATGTATAATAAGCTGCCTCATCCGGATAATTCTCCATTCCGCGTAGCCTTTAAAAGTAGTAGCATGCAATCCATAAACCCAAACACCTTTTCTGCAAGTCAAAGTTTCGATTTTGTAAAATTTATTATCTGAAAATTTGTGAAATTAAAATATGAGTTTTAACTTTGACTAACCGTTCAGTCAAAAACACGGGAGAACCAATAAATCGACAGCTATGTCACCAAGATCACAACAGCAGTTTAAGGAGATGAGGGAAGAAAAAATGGCTTTTATAATGGATGTCGCTCTTGAACACTTTGCCAATGAAGGTTACTACAGAACAACCGTAAACCATATTGCCAGGCATGCCGGGATGTCAAAAGGTCTGATGTACAATTATTTTGAAAGCAAGGAAGCATTGCTAAAAGCGATTATTCATAAATCGGTAAATGAAATATATAAGTACCTCGATCTTAACAGGGACGGATACCTTTCCGAGGAGGAATTTGAGTTTTTTGTAAGAAAAATCAGTGTGTTAATAAAGGAAAAAAGATACTTCTGGCGGCTATTGATGCAACTTTTAATGCAGAATGATGTCAGGGAACAGTTTCTGAAAGTATACCCGGAATCGGATTCGCTGATGCATCCCGGCCATGAACCCGGAGACAACTATTACCCGCTGCAGATGGCGAAAATGATCACCGATTATTTCCTTAGAAAAAAGGAAAGGACCGGGAACCAATTTGATTCTAAAAGGGAAGCCAATATGTTTTTTATTACGATTGTGGGTTTTGCGGTGAAGAGTATTTATTCAGATGCTGATGATAATGAAAAAACGATAAACAGAATAATTGATCTTTATAAATAATATTTTAATGAAAAACAGTCTGTCAATAATAGTTTTATCCCTTATGTCGTGCTGCTGTATCAGTTCACTTTCTGCGCAGGAGATGAATGCGACTGATATTGTCAGGAAAGCCGACGAAAAATTCAACGGCGAAAAAAGCAGCTACAGTGTAATGTCAATGACAATTATCAGGCCTGAATGGAAGAGATCAGTAGAATTTAAGAGCTGGACCCTGGGGAAAGATTATGCGCTGGCATTGATCACTGCTCCGGCAAAAGAAGCAGGACAGACTTTCCTGAAAAGAGTATCGGAAATGTGGAGCTGGAATCCTTCAATAAACCGGCTCATAAAACTGCCTCCTTCAATGATGTCACAGGGCTGGATGGGATCGGATTACACCAACGACGATATCCTGAGGGAATCGTCAGTGGTAAATGACTATGTCCATGAAATTGCCGGAGAGGAGAGTATCGAAGGACGCTTATGCTATAAAATAAAAATGACGGCCAGGGAAGAGGCTTCCATTGTATGGGGTAAACAGATCAGGTGGATAGACAAGAAGGATTATCTTGTTCTGAAGGCAGAATTGTACGATGAAGATGGTTACCTGGTAAGGACTGAAACCGGATCGGATATTAAAGTCATGGACGGAAGGACCATAACTTCTAAAATTGAGCTTGTCCCCGCAGAAGAACCCGAAAATAAAACCCTGGTTGAGATCCGGGAAATAAAATTCAATATACCTGTCGGGGAAAGTTATTTTTCTCAGCAGAACATGAAAAGGGTGCGCTAACAGCAGAAAATCAAAAGCATGAAAGAGGAATTCAAAATAGCATGGAGAAATCTCTGGAGGAACAGGCGCCGTACGATAATCACTTCAGCGTCAATTTTCTTTGCGGTCTTTTTTGCCGTAATTATGAGATCGTACCAGCTTGGCTCTTACGATCATATGATAAATAACCTTCTCGAATCGCTGACAGGCTATATCCAGGTGCAACATGTAAGATACCAGGATAATCCGTTAATTGATAACTCATTCGAATATAATGATCAATTGGTTTCAGCAATTTCGGAGACTGATAATGTTGTTTCTGTTACGCCGCATCTTGAATCTTTTACTCTTGCCTCCAGCGGGACACAGACAAAAGGAGCAGCTGTCATCGCGATTGATCCGGTAAAGGAAAAAAAATTCTCGGATCCCGAAAGCAAACTGGTAAAATACAGTATAACCGACGAATCTGTAAGGCGCCTCGAAGATGCTGGTGCGATGCCGGATAATGTACTGGAAAAGGTGAAAAAGAATCTTGGCAGATCGTATTCGTCACCCGGCAGGCTGGAGCTTGAACTCGGTCTTACAGAGGAGGAAACTGAACTCTGTATACCTCTGATTCATAAATGCACTGAAGTATCAAATGGATATCTGGCAGCCAGTGATAAGGGAATTCTGGTTTCCGACAGGCTTGCAAGCTATCTTGGCGTGGCAATCGGTGATTCGGTAATTCTGATGGGGCAGGGATATCACGGCGTTTCTGCAAACGGGATATTCCCGGTCAGAGGGATAATAAA
>JADDYF010000348.1 GCA_015712185.1 Bacteroidales bacterium | reverse complement strand
ACCTCGTAATACATTGTAAGATCCTGGTTTGTTCCTCCGTTCAGCTCTCCGCCGGCACCCTGTATCAGCCTGAAAAGCTGATCTTCACCGACATTCTCTGATCTCTGGAACATCATATGTTCGAACAGATGAGCAAATCCTGTTTTACCTGGAACTTCGCGGCTTGATCCTACATGGAAAATAATGGCAATGGCGGCTATTGGATCTGATTTATCTTCGTGAAGGAGGACTGTCAGTCCGTTTGCCAGTGTGTACTTTTCCATCGGGACAGAGATTTCCGGTCCTGTTACTTTTTTAGTGCACGAACTAAGCAACACAACAGGGAAAAGGATGATAAGTGATAGCAATTTTTTCATAAACTTTACTATTAATTATTATGGTATAATAATGATTTGGAAAGTCGAAAATACTAAGAAAAAACAATCTGAGGCAGTTTCGCTTATAAAAAAATTCTTATTTTTGCCCGTGAAATTTGCGGGAGTAGCTCAGTTGGTAGAGCATAACCTTGCCAAGGTTAGGGTCGCGGGTTCGAGTCCCGTCTCCCGCTCAAACAAAACCGCATGAATATGCGGCTTTATTATTTATGAATCACGACGGCATGCTTGCATGACGGAGTGATGAATAAATAATAAAGAACAGTCGTGTTAACGGCTGTTTTGTTTGATGGCAACTCCCTGAGGGTCCGTGGCGCCAGAGGCGCCACAATCCCGTCTCCCGCTCAAACAAAAAATCTCTGGCCGAAACGTTGGGGCAATCCACTTTCAGGACCAAATCATTAAATTATCTCTTTAAAGGTCCCCACTGGACAAGGATATCGTCCTCGATATAAAGCCATGTATTCTTAAAGATCCACTCCTCCTTGATGGTATTACCTGATATTACCCTGTTGATTTTTTGAGGCGTACCCCAGCTGTCACTTACCATTTCAGCCGTCATCCCTTTCCAGATCTTACCTGAAGCAAGTCGTGCAGCGAGGCTTGAACCATATTTTTCTTCGAGGTATGTAAACCTGCTTACCTGGTTCCGGGGTTGAGACCTTATTACCTGTGTGGTTTCGCTGGTCTCGACAGGAGCTTGAACTGCAGCAGGAATTTCTTTCACTACAGCATGACGTCTGAAAATATAACCTTCGTAATCCTCAAAAGTAACATGGAGATATGTGGAGTCGGCACCAAGAACATTCACAACTGACCCTGAAGGAATTACCATGATGACTGTTGTAAGATCATCCTTCTCACCGAAAAGACGGCTTGCTGATTTTAATGTGGCTGTCTGAGCTGTGGTTTGAGAAACAGGTTTATTCTTTTCAAGATCCTGCAGGACATCTGTCCGGTTAACCTGAGCATTGATTGTAAATACCAAAAGGATCAGCAGGGAAGTAACTATCAGCTTTTTCATTTGTGTATTTTTTTCAGAAGTCTCAAAAACTGTACCATATTGCGTTTTCTATATGTCTGATCCGTGTTCTCCGTAAAATCAGTAGTGAAAAGGAGAAATCCTGAAATCTTTACAATGAGCATGCGGATTTGCTTTGAAAATATTCTAAGTTATTTTTCTTATGAGCATTACACCGTCCCTGATGGGAAGTATAACTTTTTCGATATTCCTTTTCTTGCTGATCATCTCATTGAACTCAATTATTCCCCTTGTCTGAGGATCCCTTGTGCTTTTTTCTAGAACCTTGCCTCCCCACAGAACATTATCGGCAATAATAAATCCTCCCTGTTTTAATTTATGAATGACAATGTTGTAATATTCTGTATACTCACGCTTATCGCCATCGATATAAACAAGGTCAAACTGAAGATCGAGTCCGGGAATAATATCCTGGGCTCTTCCTGTAAGCTGAACAATCTTTGATGCAACTCCGGCTCTGCTGAAATATGAACGGCAGAACTCATTCATCTCATCATTGATTTCAATGGTAAAAAGCTTCCCTCCCGGTTTAAGACCTCTGGCTAGGCAAATTGCCGAATATCCGGTAAATGTGCCGATCTCAAGTATCAGACCGGGACTGATCATACGTGATATGAACTCCAGCAGCCTGCCCTGTAAATGACCGGTGATCATATTGGGATTTACAAACCGGATATGTGTTTGCCGGTATAGATCTTCCAGCACAGGATCTTCCGGTGATGAATATTCAAGCAGATATTTCTCCATCTTTCTGTCAGAGATCATTTGTATATCAGTATGGATAATTTTGAAGGATCAAGAACCTCATTAGCTATTTCAAGAAGTTCCGGGGAAGTTATATCATCTGTCTTCCTGCAGATATCTTCAAGAGTGTCAATCCTGTTGAAGACCAGCATACTCTTTCCCAGGCTCAGCATAAGGCTTTCATGGTGCTCATAGCCTCTGGCAAAGTATCCTTTAATCTGGTTCTTTGCCTTGCTCAGTTGAACTGACCCTAAACCTGATTTTCTGAGTTTATTAAGCTCTGACATTGTTACCGAGATGCTTCTGTCGAGTGTTTGACCGTCGGTGCCAAAGTAAATTGAAAATATACCTGTGTCGCGATAGGGACTGAAATTGGATTCAACGTTATAAGCGAGGCCATTCTTTTCCCTGAGGGATAGATTCAGTCTTGAATTGAGTCCCTGTCCGCCAAGAATGTTGTTCAGCAGGAACATTCCCATCCTGCGCTTGTCCTTTACATTATATGCCACGTTCCCGATAATACAGTGGTTTTGCCAGGTGTCTTTCACTTTTGTAACGGTAACGGGTTTATAGAGGCCTGTTTTCACTTTATTTTTCGGTCCGTTTTTCATGGCAACCGATCCGAAATATTTGTTAAACAGATGCAACACCTGTTTATCAGGTATGTTACCGACTGAACACAAAACGGTTTGGGATGTATTATAATTACGGGCAACGAAATTGAACAGCTTGTTACGTGTGAATGACTTTACTGTATCAGGGGAGCCGAGAATATTTCTTCCGAGAGGCTGGTTTGAGAAAACCATCTCCTCAAAGTCGTCGAAGATAAGTTCTGCGGGATTGTCGAGGTATGAATTGATCTCATCGATAACGACATCTTTTTCTTTTGCTATCTCTTTTTCCGGAAAGATCGAATTATAAGAAATATCGCTGATCAGATCTATTGCTTTCTCAAAATCTTCTTTAAGAACCGAGGCATGTATTGCGGTCTCCTCTTTGGTTGTATAAGCGTTAAGCTCTCCCCCGGCATCGTCAAGACGGCTGAGGATATGGTAGGCTTTTCGTTTTTTTGTTCCCTTGAACAGCATATGCTCAATGAAGTGAACCATGCCGTGTTCATCTGCTCCCTCATCACGTGAACCCGTTTCAGTGATAAGGCCACAGTGTGCTACCATTCCCTTTACAGGATGATGTACAAGACGTATTCCGTTTTCAAGAGTATGAAAAGTCAGATCCATGCAGCTAATCGTTCAGCACCCAGCCTTTCCTGTATTCTTTTTTAAGGTTTTCATTGACATCGGAGTAGTTAGTGACTTTTCCTGTTGCAGAATCGTAATTAAGGACTTTTCCCGCCTTGTGAGCGGCCAGACCGAGCATCAGTGTTTCTATCATTTTTCCCGCATAGTCGAAATCGCATGATGTCTTAAGGTCTCCCTTACAAGCATTTATCCATTGTCCTACAAAGCTGGGATGAGGCGGAGCAACCTTCTCCGTAGTGGGAGATTTATAATATGTCATGTCTGCCCCCTCCCTGCCCGGGATCAGAATCCGGGTTGTAAAATCAGAAATGAGAATGCCTTTGGTCCCCCTGAACATTGCACCATGGCCGATTTTTAAGATATCGATTGCAGGATTGGGAGAAGTTGGTTTAAGGGTTCCCTGATACCATTCAAGCTTGACCGGCCCACGCCAGGAATTAGCCGGGAGGCTGAATGAGGCATGATGGTCGGACGGACATACTTCCGGACTGTAGGGATCACCGACTGCCTCAGCAGTTGTTGGAGCGTCTGCGTCAATTGCATTCCAGGCCAGGTCCATGGTATGGCTTCCCATGTCGCCTACCTGCCACGAGCCGAAATCATGATACATGTTCCAGAGGAGGCAGCCTGCACCCGGTCTTGCTCCGAAATATCCGGGATTAAACGGATGCATCTGAACAGGACCGATCCATTGTTCCCAGTCGATTGTGGAGGGTGCAGCCCCAGCGGCAGGAAGATAACCGGTCATTTTGTGAGTGCGGTTTCCCCATGTGGCAACTTCCTGCAGTTCACCGATTGCTCCATGGCGGACAAGTTCAGCCACACGGTCAAAGTTTTCATGGGCATGGCGTTGTGTTCCGTGCTGGGTGGCAAGCTTATTTTTGTTTGCGAGATATACCCTGCGAACCTCGCGGGCTTCCTCGACACATTCACCCAGAGGTTTTTCACAAAATACGTGCTTGCCTCGGTTCATGGCCCAGATACTGATAAACGCATGGTGATGATCAGGAGTGCAAATAAAAACTGCTTCGATATCCTTTTGTTCAAGACACTTGCGCCAGTCTACGTATTGCCTGGCATTGGGGTATTGCTTTGCAGCTAAAGCCATATTATCGGCATTTACATCACATATTGCAACGACATTCTGATCCTTCAGTGAGCTGTAGTGCTGTGAACCACGACCATGTGCGCCAATCAGTGCTATGTTAAGCTTGTTGTTGGCACTTTGTCCCGAAAGGAATCCGGAGGGAAGAATAATAAGTCCTGTACCTGTTGCGGTAATGGACTTGACAAAATTTCGTCTTTTCATAATTTTTTAATTATTGATTTAGATCCCAGTTTGAAGCATTAAAATGAAGCAACTTCAGCAAATGTTGTGTAGCATTGATTGATTAAAGTTAAGAGACATTTTTATCAAATCAAAGTGCTGAAAACTGAATATACCTGATTCAGATTTATCCAAAGGTGTAGATAATGCTATATATGTTTGCCGTAGATTATGTGTCAGGTATTATAAAATTAAGGGTCATTTCACGATTGGCAAGTTATCATTAATTTGAATATGAAGGATATTTTTTAATTAAAGTATTTGGAATACGGGATTTGCATTTTATATTTGCAATCCGGCAATTATGGTGCCATAGCTCAGTCGGTAGAGCAACGGACTGAAAATCCGTGTGTCCCTGGTTCGATTCCCGGTGGCACCACATAAAAAAGAGTGAGAGTGGGAGCGAGAGCGAGGACTCTCACTCTTTTTTCTCAATACTCACTCTCACACTCACCCTGACAGCCCCTTGTAGCTCAATGATCTACTTGGAAAAGACAGTGGCCCTGACCACCAATGACCGGAGTATTCTGACCATCCATGACTGAGTTAAGTGCTTGTTGTTATGTTATTTATGTCAATTGTAATCTAACCGGCCAAATGTGGTCAGTACGTCCGGTTTTTGCATCAAGACAAAAGAACAGAAACTTTTAACGTTTGATATTATTTTTAAAATTGGACACAACGGATACTTAATTCTCAACCTCTCGCCTTCATCCTTTTTGCCATCGATAAATTGATATTGAGTTATGCAGCTTACGACTGGTTTTTTCAACCACTTCAAATTCCGGAGAATATTTTTACTCATTCCTTAATGTATCGGCAGGATTTAGATTGGCAGCCCTGAGAGTATGGAAAACCAGTGTTAATACTGCAATCATCACAATAAGGAGAACTGTCATAAGAAAATAAGATGGATTTAGTTCAATATGATATGCATAGGAATGCAACCATCGTTTAATAAGATAATATCCTGCTGGCAACGCAATAACTGAAGCTATTAAAATAAGTTTACCAAAATCCATCTGAAGCATGAATAAAACACTGGTTGAGGTTGCCCCATAAGCTTTCCTTAGGCCTATCTCCTTACGTTTTCTCCGGATTGTATAGGCAGTAAGACTGAAGAGTCCTATACATGATATGACTATGCTGAGAAAAGTAGCTGCATTTATGAGGGTGCTTAATCTTTTCTCCTCTTCATAATATCTGTCAACCTCCTGATCAAGGAATATATAGCTTGCAGGAAATCCCGGAGTACTCTTATTTACGACATCTACAATCTTATCGACAACCTTTAAATGATTTCCGGGTTCAAGCTTTACAAAAATCTTTTTTATCCACCAATCCTTATCTTTATAAATAAATACAGGAAGAATCTCATCTTTCAGTTTGTGAAAATGGAAATCTTTGACAACACCTATAATTGTATATCTGACATCATCCAACCATATTAACTTGCCAAGCGGCTCTTCCATTTCCATCTTTTTTTCTGCTGTTTCATTAATAATCACTTCACTGCCAGTTGAACCGGTATTAAATTTATTTCCTTCAATGAGCTTAATATCAAAAAGATCTATATACCTGTCATCTACCTGCATTAAATGAAATTTTAAAGATTTCCCTGAGATATTTCCATCCCATTTTTTTATTGTATTGAAATTGCCCATATTAACAGGAACATTACCTCCAAGGGCAACTTTATTTACTCCGGGTATTTCCTCAATCTGGGCTGCAATTACATCTACCTTATCGGGACTGGTTTGAGGATTGATAACCATTACCCCCTCTTTATTAAAACCAAGATCACTTTGCTTCATAAAACTTATTTGTCTGTTCATGACAAGGATGCAGAATATAAAAATAATTGATAGCACAAACTGTGTAACAACCAGGATTTTTCTCAATCCGGAACCCTGAACAGTATCTCCAGGCAAAGGTCTGATAACCTTCACCGGATTAAAAGAGGAAAGTATAAGTGCAGGATACATGCCGGAGATTAGTCCGGTAATGAATCCCAAGACAAAATAGATAATTACATTTCTGAATGAGAACAGGTTTGACAACCCAAGTTCCAATTTACTGACTTTGATAAAAACAGGAAACATGATAATGACTATAATTAAGGCAGCTATGGTTGCCAAAAAGGTCTGTAAAAATGATTCTCCAAACAGCTGCATAACAAGATTGGTCTTGCCTGCCCCATTTACCTTCCTGATGCCTATTTCTTTGGCCCTCTGTGTAGCAAAGGCGGTCGACAGGTTAACAAAGTTGATACAGGCAACCAGCAGAATCAAAAATCCTATAACAGCGAATAATATAACTCTGGAAATTGGTCCTTTATCGGACGAAGGGTAAATTATGGATTCAAATCCGGGATCACGATACAGGTAAAGTTTTGTAAGGGGATTAATGAAAAGTGTTGCTGTAGCATCCTTGCTTTTAGTTTTTAAATAACCTGTGATCTTCTTGGAGAACTGTTCTGCATCAGTCCGTTCTTTCAGCAAAACGTAAGTAATATAATCAAACTGGTTCCAACTATCAAACTTTTTATCTCCTTTTTGCAGCAATGAAAAAGATATCAGGTAATCAATTTTCAAATGTGTATTTGAAGGAGAGTTTTCTATAACGCCTGAAACAGTCAGCGGATTGGCATTGTTAAGCAAGATGGATTTTCCAACAGGATCTTTCCCGCCAAATAAAATCTCTGCTATATGCCTTGATATGACCACTTCTGAAGGACCGGCAAGCAAACTGGAAGGATCACCTGAGATCACTTTTGTTGAGAAAATATTGAAATATGAATTGGTTGTATAATAAAGATTACTAGCAGTATACACCTTATCATCAACTTTCACCACTTCCTGGTAACCTGATTTCAGTTTCACAGCATTCTCGACTTCAGGAAAGTCATTTAGAATTGATTCAGCGACCGGAGCCGGAGCAACAGTCCAAACGAACGGTGTGCCTGAAAAATTTAACAGCGATTCAACACGATAAATCCTTGCTGCATTCTCAAAATACCTGTCATAGCTGAATTCATGACTGATCCAGATAGCAATGAAGATAACACTAGCCAGTCCGAGCGCCAGTCCTGAAACATTTAATAATACTAATCCACCAAATCTATGAAAGGGCTTGAAAAATATTGAAATTCTATTTTCCCCCATATCTGTTTTTAAGAGTAGATTGAATTAAAATAATGACTCTTAATAAGAAAGTTTGCTGCATGAGAAGGCATACTTATTACCTGCCATTACGGTTACTTAAGATTTTCCAAATATTAAAAGTGAGCCTGATTGAATGGATATTGCAATGCATCCCTGAACCATAAATACAACAAGATCAACGTCTTGCATGTTTTTGTTTTTGAAGGGGTGACGGAATTTACAATATGTTAAAAATCAAATAAACATATAGTAATGGTTAAATCGAAGATCTAATATTTAAAAGGTCAAATAAAATAATGAAAATTAAACCAATATGGACGGATGGCAATTTCCGGACCAGTTGAAATTTTTTAATCACTTCAATAAGTATAAGATTTGATTTCAGAAAGAGAATAGATCTCATAATTAATGTTACAATTCTATTATATTTCTCATATCATTTTTTATTTTGTTTCATCATTGATTTTGTTTCATCATTGATTTTGCAATATCCTGAAAACGCTGTCCAGGCACAAAATTTATCTGCTGAGATTCTGTCTTAATAAATTTAGACGTATCTACACTCCCATTAAGGAAAAACATCTTTTCCAGCTGTCTTGATGCTTCAGGTTGAAGCGCACCTACGTCCTGATGTCCCAGGTTTTCATAATTAACGATATGCCCGTTTTTGAAAAATGGTAAATAATCCCTTTTAACGCTTTCAGCCGACTCTTTGGTCCCATAAACCAGCAATAATTCAACATCAGTTGATCGCATTTCGCGAAAATCCTTCGGCAAATATTTTACAGGCCAATCAATATATTTTCTCGGTCCCCATGCTAAAAGCGACAGTGGAGATCCTATTATTGAGTTTTCCGAACTCAATTCCATTTCATAATCACGAATTTTGCCACTTTCAGTGCAATACGTTTTCGCACCCATATCACCCCAGTTGAACATATCCACAACATTGTTCCAAAGAAAAGACATAAATGCCAGACCACTGTAGTCTCCATTTTCAGCGGCGACAAATGCATCAAAAACCTGTGCAATTGTATTTTGAGTATATAGTCCGAAATATGTTGTGAATCTTATCTTATCCGGGTCAATAATAATTCCATTCCAGGTTTGCGGAAGCGTTTTCAATACATTCTTAATTGTCTGTACAATGTCTTTGGAGCGCACCAGGCATTCTGGATTTTGTTTCCATAGCTCATTCAGGTGATTAAGGTTAGCATCAATGCTTGAAGGTTTGACAAGAGCCATATCAAAGGGAAAAGCAGCCTCGGTCAATAAGGCCCGATTGATGCTTTTCGGATACAGTATGCAATATGTATATGCCACGGCACCGCCATAGCTGCCTCCGGAGAGCCCTATCTTTTTATACCCCAACGCCTTTCTGGCCTTTTCCATATCGTTGACAACATTTATGATATTGTACTCTTCCAGGTCAATTCCTGCGTTTTCAAATTTACGGACAACTTCACTCATTTTACCTCCAAACAATTTCAGCCCTTCTGTTGAAAGCATATTGTTTGTATTTTTTAAAAAATCATTTATTTCCGGAGAATTGAGGGACACAGAACCATCAACACCACGATATCCCACACGAACGATATCATGATCCTCAAGCAGCCAGTCCGGTATATTATCCAGCTTGATATTTGTTCCTCCCGGACCGCCTTCAAAGAAAAAAACAGGGTAAGCCGGATTCTGACTTTTAGAATGTATTCTTACAATTGGCAGCTCGATTTTATTTGAATTTTTATCTTCACTTTCGGTTACGATTAAGGTGCCAAAATCAGTTTTATAATCACCCAGAAAACCTGAATTTAGTATAACATCACCAGCTTTGACTCCAGTGAGCTGTTCCTTTGTTGGAAATGGATGATCCTGCGCCATTGTTACATGGCCGATAAATACAATGGTGAGTATAATAACTACTCTTTTTAACAAGCATTTTTCCATTTTTCACCTTTTTATGATATAATCAATTGAAGTAAATAGGGCAAAGATCAATATTGAAAACGCATGATGCTTTTTTGTTAAATCCTAATTTCTGCCAATGGCTAAATATCAAATTTAAACCATATTATATTAAATGTCAAGAATTCTATTTCACTATTATAATCTCTTCTAGATTTATAAGACAGACCTATGTTTGATGAAATGAACAACCATATCTCATATATTGCTTTTTTGTTTACAACAGATTTATACTATAAAATGTATCGGTTATTAGCCACCAGAGCGAAAGAACACTGATTTGACGGGATTGAGTATAATAGCTTCTTTTCTAGAGTAATGAATGACAGGAAGTCTGATCTTGCACTTTTTGGATATCCTTTAAGAGACAACGTTCTTACATTGGAATCTGTTAATAAAACCAGAATAAAAGAAATTAAATACAAACTTAATTTTGGACCATTTGAATAGGAAAATAGAATAGATTACATAAAAAATTATCATCATAAAATTCTTGTTGACGTTTCTGTTTACGCATTTTCCTGACAATTTGTCTTCACCAGATCTTTTGAATCAATCACATGAAACATCATATTATATGAAAAGAGCGATAATAATTATATATGGCTGTATTGACTATATACGCAAATAGCCGTCTAATAGTCTAATCGGCAAACCTGTTAAAGACACTTATGGGGCTGGTGGCACCACTTTAAAAAGAGTGAGAGTGAGAACGGGACAAGGAGCCTCCTATGCGGGGTAAACTCCACGACGAAGTTTAGAGAATCGGAATCGAGCACAGTCACTCTCACACATTTGTTTTTCCCCGGGAGCGAGCATCATCGTTTTTTTTCTCGCACTCACTCTTATTTATCCCTCAAGAACAATGTCTTACGGGATTTTGTATTAAAGAGGATGATGAAATTGGTGATGGATTTTATGTCAAGCACATTTTCAACTCAATATCTTGTCAATTATCAGATGTGACGGGCAGTATTGGAACCTTGTAAAATCTTGATATCAGATAGAAAAGATTTGTATACCATTATAAACCAGGTAATTGTGTAGACTATTATGAATAGATTAAGTTTTACAAGTATCATATTCGATATTCCAAGCAGAGAAAGAAGTTGCTTTGGCACGATTCCGAGTAATACAAAATTCATCCAAAGTAGCACTCTATCTGATTTGGTTGATTCAGAACATAAATACCAGATTGCATACCCGACCGTTGCTATAACATACGTATGTCTTTCAGAACTCACACCAAAAAGGATCGCCCAGCTCATGATAATTCCAAGAAACTTAGCCCGTTGCAAAAACATTTCTTTAAATAGTTTCAGTTTTACTAAGGCAAATGAAAGGATCACTAAAAACACACCTGCTGAGATCAACCCCATATATGGTTCTGCAGAGTTGAAGAATACACAAATCGGACGGTAGATGCTATAAAAGCGCAATGCTTCAGAATGATCCATAACTGTTCTAATCCACGAATGATAATATTCTGCCAATTCATTTGCCGGGACATTAATTACTGGCAAGAATAATAATACTATTCCTATCAGTATAGCATACAATACATTTTTCCAAAATTTAGTATAAAATAATATCATTGGCAGTTGAAAAATACCATACACTTTTGTAAAACCTGATAAGAGAATCAGTAAGACAGCCCAGAATCCTTGTTTCTTTTCAAACAGGGTAAATGAAAATAGAAACAGAGAAGCGACTATTGGATTAAACTGAACCGATGATAGAGTGCTATAAAGTAATAATGCTGAGAAAAAAAATATGAATTTCTTACTGACAAAACTAAATTGATCAGGCAGGGTAAATACAGATAAGTAAAATAGACTATATGTAAATGTATTCCAACAGAATACACCAAGCCATCCTGGTAAAAGAGCAAATGGAGTAAATAAGATCGAGAAAAGCGGACCGTAAAGAAAGATATCAAGAGGTTTTTCAAGAAGTGATAAATGGTTCCAGCCAGAATAAGGATTAATACCTGCCCAAAAGTCAAGAGATCCATAAGAGAAGATCTGAAAGTTGTTATAGGACAACATTACCACTTCTTTCAAAGTAATTAAGAATGTTATGAAAAGTCCTATAAAGTAGATTCTTCTTTTGGTTTTGGTTAATTCATTGATTATAAACAACAGTTTACTTATCATTAAGCAATTCATTAAAACAAGTAAAGGAACTGGCGGCTATGATCACCTATGGTTGGAGTATATTACCCACTCATCGATGGAGTAAAGTGCTCATACTTAAAGACTGTTGCATAACTGCTGACCTTTATTACTCCTTCATCCATATGAATAAGATTCAGGTCTTTTAGGTTATCGTATTCAAATCCATCAAAATAGTACCTGACTGTAGAACTCCCTCCTTCAATCTTAACTTGTTTTAATTTTGTTCTAATGCATCATAATAATATGTAATACTATTATTTGCATCCTTAGTTAAGACTTTTGGTAAATTTATGAAATTATATGTAATTATGTAAAAGCCAATAACCTTGACCATGTGGACAGCTTTTGCACAGCGAGTGGCACCACATCTTTAAATCGCAGAACCCGTAAGATCAACGTCTTACGGGTTTTTGTTTTGTAGAAGGTGACGGAATTGATGATGGATTATATAACTTATATCTTTTCAATATAGTATCCTTTACTTCCAAGTAATTCCAATAGATTATTTGGTCCAAAATAATGACCTGATCCTACTAAAACAAAATATGAAC
>JADDYF010000456.1 GCA_015712185.1 Bacteroidales bacterium | reverse complement strand
GTTGCTGTCCTTGACGAGGTACGGTCTGCAGTAGTCTGTGAGTAGCTCCTTCTTTCAAGACTTCTGTTGATGGTGTTTTCAGCAGTCCTTCTGGTCTGGTTCGGATACTGTTTGGCGAATACTGCTTCACCGTCACGTCTCTGTTCCGGACGTGAATATGTGGCTCTGTAATCACCCCTGTTTATCCTGATGTTCACCTGTGGAGAGAAGATGCGGACGCTGCTGTAATAGAAGTCGTTGTATCTTGAGCACCGCGGGTAGTACCAGTGGTGGAAGTGAGCGTAGTAATGATGGTACCAGTTATAGTGATATCCATAGTAGTAGTGCCAGTAGTAAGGGCGCCACGGATTCCAGTAAGAAGGGTAGTAACCCCAGTACCACCTTGAGTGCCAGATAACATAATCGGGCAGGAAGATGTACCTTATCAGCGGCCAGTATGCAACTTCATACGGTGATGTGTATACCACTGTTATATTGTTCCTGTAGCGAGGCCTGCCTACATATGCCGGATTCGGGGTCTCTTCATAAATAGGCTCAATTATGTAATTTCTGCCGTAGAGAGCTTCATCACCGATAAGCTGTATATTGACTGATCCGTCCCGGAATTTCTCAACTGTAAATACAGCCACATCCTGGAAGTCGTTTCGGCCCATTGCAACCCTCAATACTATTGTATGAACGTTTCCGTCAACATAATCATTGACGGTTATATAATCAATAAGGTTGTCGCCGTTAAGGTCGAGGTTATTGATCCTGGTACTTTCGTCATTGAGGCTTCTTTCGAAAGCTTCAAGGGTTTCGGATTCCTGGAACAGCTTCATCACAGCATAGAGGTTCAGATTATCGCCAGGCAAGCCCAGATATTCATCGGGGTAATCCTGTGCCATTACTGTGGTCCCTGCTGCGACCAGGAGTGCGAGAATCGATGTGATTATAAACTTTTTCATTGTCTTAAGTGTTAGAAGAACTGTCTCTTCAATGTATCAATATCAAAACCCGTACCAACTTTAAAAAGGCACGTTAAAACAATTTACGTTGTGAAGTGTTTAACATAAGGAAGACAGTTTTACCGGGAATGAGAAAAACCGGGAATTTTCAAAGTATATTCAGACGGATTTTGTAGGTAATCAAGGTTTAAACCAGGAAATACATTATACGATATATTATTGTCAATTAAATCTTTAATGTTTGATCCCTATTTAGCCAAATCTCTCAGGTACATTCTTTCTGTAATCCTGTTGACAGGTAATTCCCTGCCCCTTCTTCCATCTGATCTCCAGGAAGCTGATACGGTTTTCAGCAGAAAAGAATTCTCTGCTGAAGAACTTGTGCGGGGTGAAAGGCTGTTCTACGGGCTGGCCTATCCGGCGGAGATGACTGTTGACTGCGAAAAATGTCACAATACAAAATGGTCGGATTCCCTTAACTGGAATCCGGATGCCCTGGAGATTTCGGTGAAATACCTGAACAAAAGCGGAGCCGACCTGCAGGCGGTATTGCTCAGGCCTAAAGGAAAAAAGATGGCTGAGGTGCACAACAATTTCCAGCTGACGAATGAGGATGTAGTGCTGATAAAAGCATATATGGACAGGTTTGTTGACGTCGGCATTAAAAAGCAGAAACCGGTGGTTACCAACCTCCTTCTGCTTATTATCTCTTTCGTTGTGTTCAGCATATCCCTGACCGATCTTATTATAAAGAGGATCTTCAGGAACAGCAGGTTTAACCTTATGTTGCTGACGGTTTCATCGGTAGTTATGATATGGATACTTGCTGCCGGCGCAATAGCATTTGGACGGGCGCGTGATTATTCTCCCGATCAGCCGGTTAAATTTTCCCATTATGTTCATGCCGGACAGAACAAAACAGACTGCAATTACTGCCACTACTCTGCCAGGTCGGCAAAATCAGCGGGTATACCTGCGGGGAATATTTGTCTTAATTGTCATTTCCTGGTAAGAAGCGGAACCCGTTCGGGTGTGACGGAGATCAGTAAGGTTACCGGGGCTTACGATAACAATGAACCTGTTAAATGGGTAAGGATCTACAGGCTGCCCGATTTTGTGTTCTTTAGTCACGCCCAGCATGTGACTGCCGGGGAAATAGCCTGCGAGTCATGTCACGGGGATGTTAAGACAATGGACAGACTGTACCAGGTCCCTGATCTGAGCATGGGTTGGTGTATAAAGTGCCATGACACAAGAAAGGTGAATCTTACAAACACATATTACAAAACTTATTTTTCGGGAATTTATAATGATTTCACGGCCGGAAGGACAGACAGTGTAATGGCTGCTGTTACCGGGGGCAGGGACTGCGGTAACTGTCATTATTAATCAGATAAAAAACAATACCCTATTGGGATGAAAAAGTACCGGAAAGATATTCTGTCAGAGCAGGTCAGACCCAAAGATGATCTGTCACCTGAGCCAGCATATGAATTTGATCCTTTACCGGAACTGATTAAAGATTCCGCCACAGGATTACATTCATCGAGAAGGGATTTTCTGAAGCTGTGCGGATATAGCTTTGCACTGGCCGCCCTCTCCTCATGCAGGTCGAAGATAAGCAAAGCAATACCTTATGTAATTGCACCAAATGAAATCACTCCGGGAGATGCTCTCTATTATTCATCAAGCTATGTTAACGGCAGCGATTACTGCAGTATAATTGTCAAGACGAGGGACGGACGGCCAATCAAGATTGAGGGCAATCCACGGTCATCCATGACCAGGGGAGGCACTAATGCCAGGGTACAGGCATCAGTGCTCGATCTGTATGATATGGAGAGATTTAAAGAGCCAATAAGCAACGGAGTACCGGTAAGCTGGGATGAAGCTGATGGTGAGATTACCGCCAGGCTGAAAAAAATTTCGTATGACCATGGTTCAATTGTACTGCTGACACCAACAGTATATAGTCCTTCAACTGAGGCGGTAATTACGGATTTCATTGAAAAGTTCCCTGGAACTGCCTGGGTACGGTATGATGCAGTTTCATATTCCGCTATGCTCGAGGCCAACCTGATAAGTTTTGGCAGGCAGGTAATTCCCCGATTTCACTTCGACAAAGCTGATGTTATAGTAAGTTCAGGAGCAGATTTTCTGGGCACCTGGCTGTCACCTGTGGAATTTACGAAACAGTTCAGTTCACGCAGGGATCCTGAAGGCAGTATGAATTACCTGATACAATATGAAGCCGGATTAAGCGTTACCGGCTGCACTGCGGATAAAAGAATACAGATCAGACCATCGCAGGAATATGCACTCCTTTTAAATATTTACAGGGAGGTTGTTAAACTGACCGAAGGCCGTGAATCCAATGCACCGTCTTCTCCTGCCGATGTCCGGGATATTGCCGTAAAACTAACCTCTTCACCCGGCAGGTCGCTTGTTATATCCGGATCGAATGTAAAGGATATCCAGCTGCTGGTGAATGAGATCAACAGGTACCTCGGAAATATTGGTACAACAATCGATTTCAGCAGGTACATGAGGACGCATGAAGCCATTGATTCCGGGATGGCAGATCTGGTAAGCAGGATGAATGCCGGTGATGTTGACGCCCTGATTTTCTGGAATGTCAATCCTGCGTATACATGGTACGACAGGGATGCATTCACAAAGGGATTAAAAAAGGTCGGAATTGCCATATCGCTGTCAGGCTCCCCGGACGAAACCAGCAGCCTGGTTCAATATATATGCCCCGATAATCATTATCTCGAAAGCTGGAATGATGCTGAACCTGAAAAGGATTTATTCAGCCTTATGCAGCCTGTGATCAGCCCTCTGTTCAATACACGTCAGATGGCAGATACATTGTTGAAATGGTCCGGGTCTGCAATAAGCTACTATGATTTTATCAGATCTTACTGGGCAGTAAACATGCTTCCAAGACAGAAAGAGTATTCTGATCCGGTGGCATTCTTCGATCACTCGCTCCAGGAAGGGGTATTTGAAACGGTTGACAAGAATGTCAGACCGGCCGCGCTTCTGACCAGACCGGTATCCCATGTTTTCGATCCTTCCTTACTTAAGACCGGGGATGACCGTGAAGCTTTATTCGAGGTTGTCCTTTATGAGCCTGTGGCGATTGGAGAAGGCAGGCAGGCAAATAATCCCTGGCTCCACGAGTTGCCCGATCCTGTGACCAGGATCTGCTGGGACAATTATGCTTCAATATCGGGACTTCAGGCAAAAGAGAATTCCCTTACAGAAGGAGACCTGATCGATATCGGAGGTTTGACCTTCCCGGTTCATATCCAGCCAGGCCAGGCCTACGGTACACTAAGTATTGCACTCGGCTATGGGCGTAAAGTATGCGGTATGGCCGGCAACGGGGTAGGATCTGATGCATGGCCATTCCTGACGATGGACAATGGCAATGTAAGTTATACCAGGACCCTTGGCAGGATCGGGAAAACAGGAAGCGGTTACCTGTTTGCCCAGACCCAGGGCCATCACAGCATGGAAGGACGGGCTCTGATCCGCGAAACAGGATTAAACGAATTTAAGGTGAATCCGTCAGCCGGGAATGAACTGCATGAACATTACACGAGGCATGCAAAAAGCCTCTATAAGGAAAGGGAATACCCGCATCATCACTGGGGTATGGTGATTGATCTCAGCAAATGCACAGGGTGCGGAGCCTGTGTTATTGCCTGCCAGGCTGAAAATAATGTTCCGGTGGTGGGAAAGGAAGAGGTTCAGCGTGTGCACGAGATGCACTGGATAAGGATAGACAGGTATTACAGCGGTGATGATATGGATCCTGAGGTTGGCTTCCAGCCTGTTCTCTGCCAGCACTGCGAGAATGCGCCGTGTGAAAATGTATGCCCCGTGGGCGCTACCAATCATTCAGGTGAAGGGCTTAACCAGATGATCTACAACCGTTGCTTCGGGACGCGTTACTGCAATAATAACTGTCCTTATAAGGTGAGAAGATTCAACTGGTTCAATTATACGGGCGCCGGTACGCTCAGAGGAAACCTCAGGGATAAGGCAGGGATGACAGGTGACCTGCGGCGGATGGTGCTTAATCCCGATGTGACAGTCAGGTCGCAGGGAGTAATTGAAAAATGTTCCTTCTGTATCCAGCGCATACAGGCAGCAAAGCTTAAGGCAAAGACTGAAAAAAGGGCTTTGTATCCGGGCGAGATCAGAACAGCATGTTCTCAGAGCTGTCCTGCAAATGCCATCATTTTTGGCGACCTCAACGATAAAGAGAGCGAGATGAACAGGCTAATAAGAAGCGGAAGAAACTATAACCTGCTTGAAGAACTGTTCACCAAACCATCGGTTAATTACCTTACCAGGATAAGGAACAGGACTTAATAATTTCGACAACCTTGAGCATATTTCAGTCCTCTCTACGGAAACCGCTGATAGAAGGAAAAAAGAGCTATCAGGAGATCACCAGCCAGATCCTCGACCCTCTGGTGAACAAGCCCATTAAATTATGGTATTTTGCCATAACCCTGTCTGGCGGTGCTATGCTGTTCGGGCTGTTGATGATGGGCTGGACCATCTGGCAGGGCATAGGTACATGGGGGGAGAACAGAACAGTCGGATGGGCATTTGAGATCTCAACTTTTGTGTGGTGGATCGGGATAGGGCACGCAGGAACATTCATTTCCGCAATTCTCCTTTTGTTCCGGCAGAGATGGAGGAACAGCATAAACAGGTCGGCAGAGGCAATGACACTGTTTGCGGTCATTTGCGCCGCTCTCTTCCCGTTCATTCACCTCGGACGGCCTCTTCTTACCTTTTTTATATTCCCTTATCCAAACACCCGCCTGCTCTGGGTCAATTTCAATTCACCCCTTGTATGGGATGTGTTTGCAATAGCAACATATTTTACCATATCTCTGGTATTCTGGTATGTAGGACTGATACCGGATATAGCCACATTGCGCGACAAGCTCAGGAAGGGCTTGAAAAAAACTGTCTATAATTTTCTCAGCTTCAGCTGGAAAGGATCTGCAAGGGACTGGCACAGACACGAGGTAACCTCGATAATGCTCGCTGCCATTGCTACGCCCCTCGTACTATCCGTACACAGCATAGTGAGCATGGACTTTGCTGATTCAATACTTCCGGGCTGGCACACCACTATCTTCCCGCCATACTTCGTTGCCGGGGCAATCTACTCCGGATTTGCCATGGTTCTGACGCTGCTTATCATAGCCAGGAAGCTCATGAACCTTGAAGATTTTATTACAGTGGAACATGTTGAGAGCATGAATAAGATCCTTATTGCTACAGGATCAATTGTAGCTCTGGCCTATATAACAGAGACCTTCATGTCGTGGTATTCCGGAATCGAATATGAGCAGTATATGCTGCAGAACCGTATGACCGGACCATACGCCTGGGCTTACTGGATAATGATCATCTGCAACGTGGGTTCAGCACAGCTGCTGTGGATCAAAAAGCTCAGGAGAAGCCTGCTCTTTACATTCTTCATATCAATAGTAATAAATATTGGCATGTGGTTCGAAAGGTTTGTCATTATAGTTACCTCTCTGCACCGCGACTTCCTGCCGTCGAGCTGGACAATGTACAAACCCACAATTGTCGAGTACGGACTGTTAATAGGTACGCTGGGGATATTCTTTACCGCATTCCTTCTTTTTATACGCGTATTCCCTGTGATCTCGATCTCCGAGGAGAAATCGATCCTGAAGACAGAAAATGCCTTACAGGTCGCAAAAGAAATCCATCATGGATAATAAGGATTACATATCGGTTTATTTTGACGATGAGGATCCGATGCTCCAGGCACTAAGGAGGCTTAAGGAAAACAATCTGACAATCATTGATGTACTTACACCTTTCCCGGTTCATGGTATTGATAAGCTCCTGTCAGTAAAGAGAACCCGGATCCCTGTCGGAGGCTTCATTTTTGGCGCCCTGGGAGGGATCCTTGCATTCTGGTTTATGACCTGGGTATTTACTGTAAGCTACCCCCTGATTATCGGAGGCAAGCCATTCTTTGCCTTACCGTCATTTGTGCCAATCACCTTTGAGATGACAGTCCTGTTTGCCGGTTTGTCGATGGCCGCGGGGATGTTCCTCAGGTCGAAGCTCAAACCTGATATAAGGTTCAAACCGGCCGATGAAAGAATCACTGATAACATGTTTGTCATCGTGATCGGCTCCAATGCAAATACCACCAGGGAGAGCATTAGAACGGTTTTATCGGGCATAAGTATAATTGAAATCAGATAATCGAAATCCTGCAGTTATGGACGAACAATTCATTTTCAGTAAACAATACAGGAATATACTGCCAATATTGGCGGCAGTTTCACTTGTTGTTTTTCTATTGGCAGTTGTTTTGTCCGGCTCAGGTTCTGCAAGGATATGGTCCAACATACTTCTTAACAACCAGTTTTTTCTCGGGATCTCGCTGGGTGCGGCGTTCTTCATTGCAGTACACCGTGTGGCAACATCGGGCTGGCAGACTGTAATACAGAGAGTGCCTGATGCCATGACCTCGTTCCTCCCGGTTGCCTTCATCCTGATGCTTCTGATCTACTTTGGCATGAATGATATTTATGCATGGGCAGACAGCGAGGTCTATGAAGGACTGACGGGAGCAAAAAAAATATGGCTCAATATTCCGTTTTACTTTGTCAGGATGGTTCTCTATTTCGCCGGCTGGATCTTTTTTATCCGTATGATGAAGAAAAATTCGGAATCCCTTACGATCTCTTCCGATTTAAAATACCATAACAGGAGGAAAATATTTGCGGGATTGTTTCTTGTATTTTTCGGGATAACAGTATCGGCAAGCAGCTGGGACTGGATCATGTCACTTAAACCTGACTGGTACAGCACAATTTTCGGCTGGTATGTTCTGATAAGCATGTTTGTCGCTTCACTCTGTTTCATTATTCTGATTACATGGCTCCTCAGACGAATGGGATACCTTAAGGTTTTGAGAAGCGATCATGTTCATGACCTTGCAATCCTTCTTTTTGCATTCAGTATATTCTGGGCATACCAGTGGTTCGCTCAATACCTTCTTATCTGGTATGGCCATCTTCCTGAGGAGACCTCTTATTTTATCCCGCGGCAGCACGAATTCACATTATTATTTTTTCTCAATCTAGGCATCAACTTTATTGTTCCCTTCTTCGGCCTGATCCGGACAAGCTCAAAGTACAATCTTAACCGGGTGGCTGCAATTGCTGCCATGACGCTCATCGGCCACTGGATTGATTATTGGCTTCTGATAATGCCTGAAACAGCAGGAACCAAAGCAACGATCGGACTGCCGGAAATCTCCATGACATTGATCTATGCCTGTGGTTTTATTTACATCTTTTTCCGCACCCTGTCACACGGTCCCCTGATAGTGAAAAATGACCCATTCCTTCAGGAGAGTCTCAACTATGAATCATGAAAATTACAGGTATATTCAGATGAAGAGAAATAACAAAATATTGAACGTAATACTGGCTGGTGGATTTTCAGCAGTACTCCTTCTCTCATGCGACAGGACAAGGACCATGCGCGGGTATGACTTTATCCCCGACATGGCCTATTCCAGGGCATACGAGACCTATTCGGACAATCCTAATTTTGCAGACAGCATGACAATGAGAGTACCTGAGGGTAATAGTGTTCCTCAGGGATTTCTGCCATT
>JADDYF010000455.1 GCA_015712185.1 Bacteroidales bacterium | reverse complement strand
AGAACCGGGTACTCTCCTGCAGCAAGCGGAACGCATACAAGTCCTGATGCCGTTATCTCTTTCCCGTCAACTGTTGTATTGTATACAATCTTAAAAACATCCACATCGCCTGTCACATAAGGTTTAAGACCGGATATTTCAGGATAGCTCTGAACCGCTATATCCATCATTGCGGTTATTGTTGCTTTTGTATAGGTAACTGAGAGCTCTTTAGATACAAAATAATCATATCCCGGATCATCATTCCTGCTGCAGGACCAGACAACCAGGATTAACGCAGTTACTGCCAGTATGTACCTTACTATGAATCGGCTTGTTCTCATTGTTGCACTTGTTTTCACTTGTTACTCCTTTTATTCATCCCGGTTTGGTATAGCATCCTTACGATCACAATAACCATTGTTACAGGGAGCAATGCATAAAGTCTATAAACCGTAAAGATAACTCTTATGCATATAACCTTTACTTCACGGGGTGATATACTTTTTTTATCTTTGCGTCACTTTTGGTTTTATGGTCTCTGTTCAGAATCTTTCGGTATCATTCGGCAGTTTCGACCTGCTTACAAACATATCGTTCCTTATCAACGACCAGGACCGTATTGGTCTTACCGGGAAGAACGGATCAGGGAAATCGACACTTTTAAAGATCATAGCCGGCTTTCAGAGTCCAACCTCAGGGCAGGTTGACATGTCGAAGGAGGTAACAATCGGTTACCTTCCCCAGCAGATGAAGGTAAGCGATTCAACATCCGTGATCAACGAAGTTGTGACTGCGTTCTCAGAGCTTCTGGAACTATCGGAGGAGATAGAAAGATGCGGCGAGGAAATTGCCAGGAGGAAAGACTATGATTCGGCTGATTATCTTAGACTATGCGATCATCTGACGGTTATCGAGGAACGATACAGAATGCTTGGCGGCATAAACTATCTTGCAGAGGCAGAACGTACACTGACCGGACTGGGATTCGAGCAAAAAGATTTCAACAGACCGACCAGAGAGCTCAGCGGCGGCTGGCGTATGAGGATCGAGCTCGCCAAGATACTCCTGAAGAAACCATCCCTGTTTCTTCTCGATGAACCTACTAATCATCTTGATATTGAATCCATTCAGTGGCTTGAGTATTACCTTATGACCTGTTCTGGTGCCGTTGTTCTTGTATCGCACGACAAGGCTTTCCTGGATAATATTACCAGAAGGACAATTGAAATTTCTCTTGGCAAAATCTACGATTACAAAGCCAGCTGGTCAGAATTTATAATTCTCAGGAAAGAAAGAAGGGAGCAGCAGATAGCTGCTTACAGGAACCAGCAAAAGATGATTGAGGATACCGAAAGGTTTATTGAAAGATTCAGATATAAGGCAACAAAGGCCGTACAGGTACAGTCGAAAATAAAGCAGCTCAATAAGGTTGAAAGGATCGAGGTTGATGAGGAGGATACCAGTGAGATAAACCTCAGGTTTCCGCCTTCGCCCCGCTCCGGTACTACCGTCATCGAGACAAGAGGACTTTCAAAAAGCTACGGATCACTGAATGTCCTTAAAAATGTTGATTTCAAAATTCACAGGGGCGAGAAAGTTGCGTTTGTCGGCAGAAACGGTGAAGGCAAAACGACATTTTCGAGAGTAATAACCGGAGAACTTGATTATGAGGGTTTTCTGAAACTCGGTCATAATGTAGAAACAGGGTACTTTGCCCAGAACCAGGACGAATTGCTTGATGAGAATAAAACTGTTTTTCAGACGATTGACGATGTAGCCAAAGGGGATTTACGGACTAAAATGCGCGATATGCTTGCTGCTTTCCTTTTCAGGGGGGATGATATCTACAAAAAAGTAAAAGTGCTGTCGGGTGGGGAGCGTTCAAGGCTTTCGCTCGTCAGGCTCCTACTTGAACCACACAACCTTCTGGTGCTTGATGAACCGACCAACCACCTCGACATGCGGTCAAAGGATATACTGAAGCAGGCACTGGCAAGGTATGATGGCACGCTAATTGTGGTTTCACACGACAGAGATTTTCTGAACGGCATTACGGATAAGATTTATGAGTTCCGGAATAACACCATTAAAGAGAACATCGGCAGCATCTATGACTTCCTGAGAAAAAAGAAGATAGAAAACCTGAGCGAAATAGAGAGAAGGGAAAAACCTCAGCCAAAACCGGTTGATGAAGGGATGTCGGTAAGCAAACAACGATATCTTGAAAAGAAGGAGTATGAAAAGAACTTCAGAAAGCTCAGGAGAAGGCTCGATGAATCTGAAATGAAAATTGAAAGGCTTGAGGCACAGATCTCAGAGTTCGACAGGATACTCAGCAGTCCAGGCAGCATGCTGACAGACATCAGCGACTTTTACAGTAAATATCAGGAGCTGAAGGAAAAGCACAGTGAAGAAATGAATCGATGGGCACAATATACACACGACCTTGAAGTTTTCCTGAAGAATAATGGTTAGCCATGGATACACTGAATTTTGAAAGAGAATACCTGGTACATGTATATGAAACCGGACCAGACGGGAGGATCAACCTGTATTCTCTTTTCAATTATATGCAGGATATTGCATCGGATCATGCCGTAAAACTTGGATATGGCAGGGAAGACCTGCTGGCTGCCAACCGTTTCTGGGTGCTTTCAAGAATGTATGCTGTAATCAGCGAACTGCCAAAATGGAATGATACTATCATAATCAGAACATGGCCGGACGGTACTGACAGGTTGTTTGCCCTGAGAAAATTCAGTGTTTATTACCCCGACGGAATACCGGTTGCATCAGCATCCTCTTCCTGGCTCATTCTCGATCATGCAACAAGGAAGGTACAGCGGCC
>JADDYF010000438.1 GCA_015712185.1 Bacteroidales bacterium | reverse complement strand
GAACTTCATGTGAGCATGAATAATGTCAACCACCAGATACAGCAGCTGAAAATAGAGAACAGGCAGCAGGAACAATATTTTCAGAAGATACTTGAACACCTTGCCACAGGGATCATAACCTATGATGCTAAGGGATTCATCCATCATGCAAATTCAGCCTCCAAAAGACTCCTCTCAACCGAAGTGCTTACCCATCTTCAGCAGATAGAACGTGTCGACAGAAAACTATTCAGAACAATTGCAGGTCTTAAACCATTTGAAAGAAGCCTTGTTGCTGTCAACACCAGGCTGGGAGAAATACAACTTCTCCTGAAAACAACTTCTTTCGGATCTGCTGAAAATGAACTGATGATATTATCCGTCCAGGATATAAAGCATGAACTCGATGAGAAAGAGGTTGATTCATGGATGAGGCTTATCAGGGTGTTGATGCACGAGATAATGAATTCGATCACGCCTATAACCTCATTATCAGAGTCTCTCCTGAATATTTACAGATCTGGTGACAAACCCGCGATGCCGGAAAAAGTCACTGAAAAGACAGTATCCACCACTTTCCATGGATTAAATGTGATCAGGGAACAGGGCAAAAGCCTTATGGCTTTTGTTGAATCATACAGGAAACTTACACGCATACCCAAACCGGAAATGAAGCTTTTCAGGGTTTCAGATCTTTTTTCAAGGGTGAATATTCTCAGTGATTCTCTTGAAAAAGGCAACAGCACTGAAATTTCATTTCTTATTAATGAACCTGATCTTGAGATTTTTGCAGATGAAAATCTTGTATCACTGGTATTGATAAACCTTATTAAAAATGCTGTAGAAGCCAATATGGATAATCCTGCCTGTAAAATAAGTGTCATTGCCGGAAGTGATCTGAACCGGCATCCTGAGATATGTGTGACCGATAATGGACCCGGCATCAGCGAAGAGAACCTCGAGGAAATATTCATTCCTTTTTTCACAACCCGTGAGAACGGATCAGGCATAGGGCTCAGCATTTCAAAGCAGATAATGGGTGCCCATGGAGGAACTCTGAAGGTGAGATCGGTACCCGAAAAGGAGACCGTATTCTGCATGAGTTTTCAGAACTGAATGAGATACTGAAATCAGATATAAACTTTGCTGCCGCTTTAAGGCAAATGAAGGAGAACGAAATATCAGGGTTTTATCACCACCATCCGGTTCTTTCCGGTCTGACTGAAGCGGTATCCTCTTCAGCGCCAGAGAGGTTAAGTGTGACAGGATTGGCAGGATCATCCAGGGCAATTGTCCTTGCAAAGATCTTCCTCAGCACTTCTTTTACCCACGTTGTGGTCCTGCCCGAAAAAGAAGATGCTGCTTATTTCTATAACGACCTTGTTTCCCTGACCGGAGACGAATCCGTTTTCTTTTTCCCCTCAACATACAAGCGTTCAGTCCAGTACGAACAGACTGAACCCGCCAATATTGTGCTACGTACCGAAGTGCTGAATCATCTAGCCTCCGGAAAAAGGAAAGGGATTGTTGTCACATATCCCGAGGCAGTGATGGAGAAAGTCATCAGCAGGCATAATCTGAAAAAGAACACATTTAACATTGCGAAAGGTGACAAGGTCTCGCTGGAACTCCTTGAGGAAATGCTCCACGAATATAACTTCGAAAGGGTCGACTTTGTCTATGAACCCGGCCAGTATGCCATCAGGGGAAGTATCGCGGATGTCTTTTCGTACTCTGCTGATCTGCCATACAGGATCGACTTTTTCGGTGAGGAGGTCGATTCGATCAGGACCTTTAATACGGATGACCAGTTATCAGTCAGTGTTCAGAAGCAGATCTCTGTTATCCCGAATATCCAGGACGTCTCCATTGAACAGGTGACTGATTCATTCACTGAGTTTCTGCCATCGTCAACCGTATTGTGGTTAGACAATATTACCTTCATCAGGGAACGGATAAACAATATATACAATCTCGTCGCTTCAAGGGAGCAGGCAGGCCAGACTGCAGGAAAGATAGATCTGGTGATGACCGGAAACAGGTTTATTGATACATGCACGGGATTCAGAATAATTGAATTCAATAAACCGGAGAAACCTGAAACCGGATCACTGTTTGAGTTTCATTCGGAACCTCAGCCGGCATTCAACAAGAATTTTGAGCTCCTTTCAGAAAAACTGTTAACAAATACCATTAACGGTTACATCACATATATAATTTCAGAAAGCCAGTCTCAGATCGACAGACTCAGGGATATCTTTGCAGAGATCAGTCCCGATGCACATTTTACTTCTATTTTGCTTAATCTCCACGCAGGATTTACTGATCACGATCTGAAGGTATCTGTATTTACCGACCATCAGATATTTGACCGGTATCATAAATTCAGGATCAGAGGTTACTTTACGAGAAAGGAGAGCATCTCTGTTAAAGAATTAACAGGACTCAATCCGGGCGACTATGTTGTCCATATCGATCATGGGATCGGCAAATTCGGAGGACTTGAAAAAATTGAAGTTAACGGAAAGATCCAGGAAGCAATAAAGCTTGTTTACAGGGATAATGACACACTCTATGTAGGCATTCACTCCCTGCACCGTATCTCGAAGTATAAAGGAAAAGACAACACCGAGCCCAGGATATACAAGCTCGGCTCGGGGGCATGGCAGAAGCTGAAACAGAGCACGAAAAAGAGGGTTAAGGATATAGCCAAAGATCTTATCCAGCTGTATGCCAGAAGGCTGGCCTCTCCCGGATACTCCTTTTCACCCGATTCATACCTTCAGCGTGAGCTTGAAGCCTCATTCATCTACGACGACACTCCCGATCAGCTGGCAGCAACAAACGCTATAAAAGAGGATATGGAAGGTGCGCACCCGATGGACAGGCTCGTTTGCGGTGATGTGGGTTTCGGTAAAACAGAGGTTGCAGTAAGGGCAGCCTTCAAATCTGCAGCCGACAGCAAACAGACAGCAGTTCTTGTTCCGACAACCATCCTTGCTCTTCAGCATTATAAAACATTCTCATCGCGCCTCGAAGGATTCCCCTGTACCGTTGAATATCTTACA
>JADDYF010000426.1 GCA_015712185.1 Bacteroidales bacterium | reverse complement strand
TCATTGAAAAGAATCAGTGAACTTTTCTGCCTGCTTCTTTTCAGCTTGTCGTCTTTATGTAATGTCTTTTCTTTCATTCAATCTTCTCAAAAAGTTGTTTTGCGGTCTCAACAGGGATCTCCTTGTTCCCAATCCATGCCACAACCTTGGCATTGCGATAACCATTCCTGATAAGCAGGTCGGCATATGCCTCAGCACTTTCAAAAGTAATGAATTTCCCGATTAAATAAACCGTATTCCCATCCTCAAAAGTGATCGTCTCCAATCCCCTGGTTCCTGATATTTTCCTGAGCCCTTCCATCACATCGTCTTTCAGAGGTTTTGCAGACCGGATAACCTCCACTTTGAATAACAGCGCAGGCGGTACCGTATCCCGGGGAGCATCTGATGCAGTTCTGACTCCTGTGGTGAAAGGCTTTCCAGACCATTCCTTCTCAAGAATGGCGGCACGTTCAGCTGATACAGGTTTTCCGCTGAAAAATGCAACGATAAATGAATCTTTAAAACCTTTTTGCTTCACTGTGGCAAGGGCTTTTTTTGCATCGGTAAGCCTTCTGAACATACCCGCAAAATATGTAGTCAGATCATTCCCTGCCGCTTTAAAGCCATAAACCGGAGTAATACCTTTAAAAATGGATGGTGCCACCGGATTCCTGAAAACTGCGAGCTGTATCCGGTAGATAAGTCCGGAAGGTGCTGCCGGATTAACTTCAATCTTTTCATTTTTGGCATAAACCGGCTTCTGAATCACCCCGAAAACTGAAAATACTCCTGTTTTTGTAACAGGGGGAGTCTCAGGCTGTCTGGAGACGATTGCAGGCTTTGCGGCTGCAGTATCTGCTAACCTGGCAGTTTCAGCACTTTTAACTGTTTGTTTTGCATTTTCAGTTTTATGTCCTGCAGTGTCCGGAATTAAATTACTCTTCTGAGCAGAGCCTTCATTTTTGCTGAAGAAACCTGAATTCATTTCCGACTGTGCCTCCCGGTATTTCTGGTCAGCCTGTTTCTGAAATGAGAAGGCAAGGTTCTCGGCACCTGTAATTTTAGCTCTTATTTCTGCTTTTTCGCCTGCAGCGGCACTATCAAGATCCCTTTTCAGATCATCTGAAATCCTGTAAAGCGAATCGGCCTTTTTCTGATAACTGAGAGCTTCCGACAGTATCCTGTCATAACTCTTTGGCAGTGCCTCTTTCACAGGCGCCTGCTTGCTGATATTCTGCACCGGGGCTGATCCGTCACGATTAACCGTTTTTCCAGATCCGGATAACGGTTTTTCATTGCCGGCAGCCGTAACAGCAATGCCGGAGGATCCTGTAATCTGACCTTTTTTGTTACTGCACTGCTGGATATATTCTGCGATTTTAAGTTCTCTTGAAGCTTTTCTCCCTGCCAGCTGTGAATAACCATTATAGGATGAAATTGCTTCGCTGTATTTACCTGACAAATGCTGGGCTCTGCCCAGCCAGAACAATGCATCTGAAGGTATCGTCCTGACTACCGAAGCACCCTGCTGAGCCTCCTGAAGCAGTGTAAGAGCCTTTTCAGGTTCTTTTTCAAGTTTTACCAGGCAGATACCTGAATAGTATTTGTATAACGGATCTTTAGGAAAGGAAACCAGGAGCTCGCTGAACTGCTTGTAAGCCAGTTCATAGTCACCTTTTGAAAAGGCCTCTGACGCAGACTGCCTTACAGGTTTTGACTGAACATCCTGCGACAGCAGGTTATGCTCTGCTGACAGGAATAAAGTCAGCATAAAAAGGATTGCCAGACACCTCTTTCCATCCACGTTATCTTCAAGATGAACTTTCACAAATAACTGTAATTCTTGTTATTAGAAGTTACTTTAGATACTTTAAACCATTATCTTTGTTAATAACAAAAAATTCAATTTCCTTCTGAATACAATTCAAACTTCGTAAATTTACCAGTAATAACAAAATAATTAAAGCTATGGCGCAATTGAAAGAGGGTATGAAGGCTCCATACTTTGAAGGTACCGATCAGGAAGGCAGGCTGATAAGATCAAGTGATTTTTTGGGAAAGAAGGTGGTTCTCTACTTTTACCCCAAGGACGACACACCAGGTTGTACTGCCGAAGCCTGTGATCTCCGTGATAACTACAGCTCTCTCCTGAAGCAGGGATTTGCTGTTGTCGGAGTAAGTATGGACAGTGAAAAATCGCATAAGAAATTTGCGGAAAAATATGCCCTGCCATTCCCCCTTATTGCCGATACATCGAAAAAGATCATCGGCGATTACGGCGTATGGAAAGAAAAAACACTGTACGGCAGGAGCTTCCTGGGAATTGCCAGAACAACTTTTGTGATAGATGAAAAGGGTGTGATTGAGAAAATCATTTCAAAAGTCGAAACTAAGGCTCATACTGCACAGATATTCGGCTTGTACAAATAATAAAACCAATAATATGAGTAAAGAAGTCAGGGAAGTCAATAAAGAGAAGCTGAAAGCGCTCGAAATAACCCTTGGAAAGATTGAAAAGGATTTTGGAAAAGGGACGATCATGAAGCTGGGCGATCATGCCATTGAAAACATACAGGTGATCTCAACGGGATCCATAGGGCTGGATGCAGCTCTCGGAATAGGAGGATTCCCGCGGGGAAGGGTAATCGAGATTTACGGTCCTGAAGCTTCAGGAAAAACAACCCTGGCAATCCATGCAATAGCCGAAGCACAGAAAAACGGAGGCATTGCTGCAATAATTGATGCAGAACATACTTTCGACCGGAATTATGCAGAAAAACTTGGCGTTGATGTGGAGAACCTTCTAATATCACAGCCTGATAATGGCGAACAGGCCCTTGAGATTACAGATAATCTTATCAGGTCAGGCGCACTGGATATTGTTGTAATTGACTCCGTTGCTGCTCTTACACCAAAAGCCGAGATCGAAGGCGAAATGGGTGATTCGAAGATGGGCCTCCAGGCCAGATTGATGTCGCAGGCACTTCGAAAGCTGACTGCAAATATCAGTAAAACAAACACATCCTGCGTTTTTATCAATCAGCTCAGGGAAAAGATCGGAGTGATGTTCGGGAACCCGGAAACTACAACAGGCGGTAATGCCCTTAAATTCTATGCTTCCGTCAGGGTCGATATACGCAGGACAAGCCAGCTCAAAGAGGGAGAGGAGATCATTGGCAACCGGACAAGAGTTAAAATTGTGAAAAATAAGCTCGCTCCTCCCTTTAAAAAAGCTGATTTCGACATACTTTACGGTGAAGGGATATCGCAGCTTGGAGAGATCGTTGACCTCGGAACAGATTATAACATAATAAAGAAAAGCGGATCGTGGTTCAGCTATAACGATACCAAGATCGGACAGGGACGCGATGCCGTAAAACAGATTCTGAAAGATAATCCCGAACTGTACGAGGAACTGAAAGCAAAAGTGCAGGAAGCCCTCAAAAAACATTAACCCTACCTAAATCCAAAACCTATGAAAAGATATCCTGTCCCGATAATTCTTCTGGTACTTCTTTTTACCATCTCCTGTAAACAGAAAACCGAAGTGCCGGCTGAACCTTCAGCCCAGTTCATTAATCAGCTTACTGAGGAGGAGAAAACGGGAGGTGTGATGACTCCCGAAATAATGTGGAAATTCGGCCGTCTGGGTACATTTGCCCTCTCTCCCGACGGTTCCGCGGTTCTTTATACCGTAACAGAATATGATCTCCAGACCGAAGCCAGGAGGACTAATATTTTCAAAGTCCCGGCGGCGGGTGGTGATCCGGTACAGCTGACAACCAGCGGAGGATCTTCGCCTCAGTGGTTTAATGAGGGCAAATCGATCGCATTTGTCAGTGACGGGAAATTAATGACGATGAACCCTGACGGATCAGAAAAACAAACAGTGGATGGACTGTCAGGTTTTGAGATGTATAATATTTCGCCAGCAGGAAATAAAATATATTTCACAAGAAGGATTAAGCTCGACCAGACAGCCAACGAGAAGCATAATCTTCCAAAGGCCAGGGTCAGGATTATTGAGGACCTGATGTACCGGCACTGGAACTACTGGAGCGACTATTCATACAGTCATATTTTTATTGCTTCCTTCAATGGTAAAAGTATCTCGGGAGAAAAAGATATCATGGAGGGGCAGAAATACGAATCCCCCACCTCCCCGTATTTTGAAGAGACTGAAGTATCGTGGAGCCCTGATGGAAAATTCCTGGCATATACCACAAAGAGGCTCAGGGGGATTGATGACGCAAAAAGCACCAATTCTGATATTTACCTCTATGAGTTGTCGACAGGTAAGGAGACTAATATATCAGAGGGAAATAATGGCTATGACCGTTTCCCGGTTTTCTCACCCGATGGTTCAAAAATAGCGTACCAGAGCATGGAAAGAGACGGTTATGAAGCTGATCTTGACAGGTTGTTTGTATACAATATAAGCGATAAAAGCCGGACCTGGGTGACAAAAGGATGGGATTTTGATGTGGAAAATATCAACTGGGCTGACAATGAAACTATATGGTTTACATGTGCCCATCTTGGTACAGCACAGATATTCAGAACAAGCCTAAAAGGCAAAACAGTTGAAAAAGTGACAGAAGGTGTTCACGACCTGGGACCATTAACTCTGAAATCAGGAGTTCTTGTTGCCGGGATCATGTCGATGTCCATGGCTCCGGAAGTGGCACGGATTGATATGGCTACAGGAGAGGTAAAACAGATAAGTTCAATAAATAAAAATCTCTATGAATTCATAAAGATGGGAAAGGTAGAGGAGAGATATATCAAAACCAGGGATGACATGGATCTGCAGATGTGGATCATATATCCGCCCGATTTTGATCCGGCAAAGAAATATCCGGCTCTTCTCTTCTGCAAGGGTGGTCCCCAGGGACCTCTCGGACAAAGCTGGTCGTACCGATGGAACTACCAGATGATGGCAGCAAAAGGATATATTGTCATCGCTCCCAACAGACGCGGTAATTCAGGATTTGGACAGGCATGGAAAGAACAGATCTCGGGTGACTGGGGTGGTGCAAATATCCGTGATTATCTCGATGCCACAGATGCAATGGCCAGGGAATCCTATGTTGATGAGGAAAGACTCGGAGCCGTTGGCGCCAGTTATGGAGGATATTCGGTTTATTACCTGGCCGGCATCCATGGAGGCAGGTTCAGGGCTTTTATTGCTCACGCAGGCACATTCAACCTTGTAAGCTGGTACGGATCGACAGAGGAATTATGGTTTCCAGATAAAGATATTGAGGGACCTTACTGGAATACACCAAAAAGTTATGATTTCTCTCCACACCTGATGGTTGATAACTGGGATACTCCCATAATGATCGTTGCAGGAGCAAATGATTACAGGATCCCATATACGCAAAGTCTGGAAGCATTCCAGGCAGCCCAGCTCCATAACATTCCGAGCAAACTTCTCTTCTTTGAAGATGAGACGCATTTTGTGCTGAAACCGCAAAATGCCGTAATATGGCAAAGGGAGTTCTTCGAGTGGCTGGATAGGTATATGCAATAGATTGTACTTACCCCGGGGGACTCAGCAGACTCAGTACTTTATCCACCTTCTCATCAGCCGGCATACAACCTTCGAGCCAGTGGATCTTTATTCCCTTCCGTTCCATACCTCTGAACCATGTCATCTGCCGTTTGGCAAACTGATGTATTGCTGTTTCCAGATCATTCACCATCTGATCATATTCAATCAGCCCCGACAGATAGAGAGTAATATACTTATATTCCAGGCCATAACGGATCAGGGTGTCTTTACTGATTCCGCTTTCCAAAAGATTCCTTACCTCCTGTACCATTCCGGCCTCAAGCCTGTGATTTAACCTTTCGGAGATTCTTCTCCGCCTCTCATTTCTTTCGTAAAGGATGCCAACAATAAGGGATCTTACAGCAGGAAGTTC
>JADDYF010000405.1 GCA_015712185.1 Bacteroidales bacterium | reverse complement strand
CCTGGCAGACGATAATGTTGAATAATCGCCGGTAACATACCTGTACTTATAGAAGGCATTACTGCCAGGTATAACCCTGATGTCCTGAATACCTTTAAAAACTTTCATATCTTCAGGTGACCTGGATGCTTTAAGCTGTATGGCATAACCTGCAGTCCCGGAAGTTCCTGATAATTCTGAGCCAGTTTGGCCGGGGGATTCCAACCTTCTGTTAAGATCGTACTGGTCTACAATGTATGCATCGGTAAATCCTTTTCCCTTAACATATTCAAGGAATTTTTCGGCATCTGTTTTGTTGAAGAAGAGGCCAAGTGTATAGTAGAAACCTGATTCTGATTCGACAAGTTTGATGAACAGCATCCCATTTAATTCCAGAGTATTAAAATATGTCTGAGGCAGAGTCATATTCGTCTTCTTAAGAACAATGCTGTACCTTACTGACGATACATATCTAAGATGTTCAGGAGTATATATATCCTGCCTGATAACAATTCCTGTATTTGGATCAACAATTCCAAAGGTGGCTCTTCTGTTATATTTTCTTCCTTCCGGATTATCTGTACCATCGCGATTTGTATTAACTGCCGCAAAATTAGATTCGCCGAATGCTTTTTTGACGAATCTGCCGGCTGAAATACCTGATGAGACGAGATAATCGATGACAGACTGTGCACGCTTGTCGGCAAGCTTACTGTTATATTCCGTACTTCCTTTTGAATCGGTATATCCTGCAACCTCTATTGTAAGTTCAGGGTAGTTCTTAAGAAATGACTTCACTGCTTCCAGGCTCTGTTTTGCCTCTGAATCAAGCTCATAACTGTCAAAGGCAAACAGAACGTTCCGGATTGACAGAAATTCGCCTGTAACTACTTTTTCGGGTATCAGTGTTGATTTTACAGTCATGTAATGGCTCAGGAAGTACAAAGGAAGACTCAGGTTGACGGTATCGGTCTGGTATCCGGCATGGCTTACAAAAAGCTGGTATTCGCCAGGCTTGATTTCAAAATTGAACGATCCTTTCTCCCTGACAGGTATGGTCTGAAGGATGGTACCTTTCTTCATCTCGCGAAGAACTATTTTTGCCTGATCGGGAACGATTTCCATGCCATCCTGAAGTGTAACAATACCGTCGGCTTTTGTAATCTCATCTGCAGGATCGACAGCGACTATAGCATAAATGTTCCTTTCCTTATTAGTCTCGTTATACAGGCTTGTTACAAAGCCGGGAGCATTATTATTAAGTATAAAGAATGTGTTTTCCGATGTTGTGTTGAATGCAAAAGGCATTCCGACAGGATTTGTCCATTCGCTGCCTCTCCGCACTGATCTGAAAAGGTCATACCTGCCCATGCTTACATGACCAACAGAGCTGAACAGAAGGGCATTGTTCTCGGGATCAAAGAACGGAGTGTCTTCATTATAGGGAGTATTGATTATATTACCACAGTTAACCGGATCATCCCAGGTACCCTTCGGATTCTTATCTGAATACCAGATATCGAGTTCTCCTTCTCCTCCCGGTCTGTTACTTGAGAAGTATATCCTTCTCCCGTCAGGAGTAATAAAACCATGTGATTCCCAGTATATTGAGTTAACGGGCCGGCCAATTGCCTTTATCCAGGTCCATGTAGTGTCGCGCCTTTCACTGTAATAAAGGTTGCCGTCTCCGCCGTCATCCATATAAAGAATCAGGTAGTTGCCATTGCCTGTAACGGAGTTAGAATATAGCCTGTCATAGCCTCCAAGCTGTTTTGTGATATCGACAGGTCTTTGCCACGTACCTCTTTTGTATGAACATAAAATACGTGTCTTTCCCTCTGTTTTCTGTGTGAAAACAAATATGGAATCATTCTTTGCAAGGACAGGGTTGATTGCTCCCGGATAATCGGGCATCCATGGAGCAAAAGGCTCCCAGAGTATTGTGAGGGGTTTCTTTTTCACTTCCATCGCATACCTGCAATCTCTTATCTGGAGATCAATATATTCACCCCTGAGTATATCTTCCTCGCCTGTTCCGAGTTTTTTCTTCAGGTCATTAAAGATTGCCAGGGCCTGCTGGAGGCTGTCGTTGAGATGATATGCTTCGGCAAGATATAGCCAGGTATCCGGATGTGCCTTTTCGCCTGTATCCTGGAACTCCTTCTGTGTACCTGCAACATTGGCTGATGCTGATTTAAGAAGTCTCAGAGCTTCAGCTTTTTTGCCGTCAATCTTCAGGTAACATATTCCAAGCTTTGCCTGGATGTTGGAGTTTCCGGGAAGGGCTTTCAGCAGTGGTTCATATAGTGAGGCAGCCTTCTCATAGTCGTTGTCGTAATAATAGACCACATCTGCAGCCTGAATAGACCTTGCCAGATCTTTCATAGCTGCTTCCTGTGATTTCAGCTGGTGAGAAATGCTGAACATCAAGGAAATAATCAGAATCTTTGAAATAATTTGTTTCATTATTTTAATACTTTTTTAACCCAGATATCATCCGGATATCCTAATCTAAGTAATTCCTGTTTCCATGCATCTGCTGCTTCGCGTTTTTCAAAAATTCCCGTAGTATACCTGTAAAACATATCCTTCTCATTGAACATCACCTTAAGATCGTTAATGTACTTAAAATAACTGACATCCACAGGATTATAAAGAGCCATGACCTGAACTGTGTAGTAAAGTACATTAGGATCAGCGGCCTCATTCTCATTTACATCCTGGACATTCATATTCTTTATAAGGATGCTTGAATCGATTGCAGCCACAACGGGTATATTTTCAAGGTCGATTTTTTCAGTTTTCCTTATCTTTGAGGAGTCACCTTCCAGAGCAACATCAGCACCGCCAAGGCCGAGATAGAAAATATCTCTTTTCTTGTAAGCTGTTTTAAGGGAGTAGTATGCATACATACCATTGTCAGCGGGCTGGAAG
>JADDYF010000329.1 GCA_015712185.1 Bacteroidales bacterium | reverse complement strand
AGGAAGCCTCGGTTTTTCAGAAAATAATTTGGTCCCGGTTAAAGATGGTAATAGTCTGAATCACTTTAAATGAATCCTGAAAGCGACAGTGGAAAAGTGGTTCTTAGACAGACTCCCGTTAGGTGCAACCGAGACTCGACCTTACGATTAAAATAGCAAGATTGGAAATGCTTTCGGACAGAACTTGAAATACTTTTAGAAAAAGATTTAATTCATTACACAGGTGAAACCAATTACCAGACAAGAACATCTTAAGAGGATAAATATGGTAATAGATTATATCTCCAGCCACCTGGATGAGAAACTTGACTTGGATAAACTATCACTTATTTCAGCCATTTCACCTTATCATTTTCACAGAATAATGAGTACCTACCTTGGAGAGCCGATTGGTTCCTATATTATCAGGTGCAGGATAGAGGCCAGTTCCACTCTTCTGAAATACAGTTCACATCAGGTTGATGAAATAGCTTATAAAATTGGATACGATAGCCCGGCATCATTTACAAAAGCATTCAAGAAATACTTTGGAGTTTCGCCAACAGAATTCCGAAATACAAATAATTCTTTTACTATGAAAACGTTAATTGCTGATAAAATTCTCCCGGATGGCTTTAAGTTAAAGCATAAAATAACTGAACGGATAACTAAAAGAGCCATATATATCCGCCTTATTGGTGATTATAAATCAAATGATTATAGTCAGGCCTGGGAAAAAATCTGGAGATTCATTAAGGAAAAACGGCTGTTTGGTTTTAACCAGGAGTGCTTGGGAATTGCATATAATGATCCCAATATCACGGAAGATGATAAATGCCAGTATGATTGTTGTGTTACCATCAATAAAGACATTAAGCCGGAAGGTGAAATAGGTGTAAAAAACATCGAAGGAGGTAAATATGCAGTCTTTAAGTTCAAAGGCTGTCCTGACAAAGTTGGTCCGGTATATAATGCAATTTTTAATTCGTGGCTTCCAGAAAGCGATTATGAACTAAGAGATGCTCAATGTTTTGAGAAATATGTTAAATTCTCAAAAACCAACCCTGATAAAAACAAGACTGAAGTATACATCCCAATAAAATAATTATGAATAAGCAGGATTTATTTAATGAATTTATCCCCAAAGGCAGGGACTTGCAGCAGGTTGCTGGTATGGTGATAAAATCACCTGAAGTTCTAAAATACCTGGTTTCAGGTCTTAACGAAACAGACACCCGCATTAAATACGGTTGCAACAATACACTGCTTATACTGAGTGATAAAAAGCCGGAAATCATCTACCCTTATTTTGATGTTTTCAAAGACTATCTAAAATCGGAAAATAAATTTATAAAATGGTCCGCGATACTTATTATAGCTAATCTCACAAGGTGTGATAATAAGAAAAAGTTTGATGAGATTTTCAATTTCTACTTCTCTGAAATTAAAGGTCCTGTCATGATAACAGCAGCAAATATTATAAAAGGTGCTGCAGTTATAGCCAAGGCAAAACCATATCTCACTGAAAAAATCACAAAAGAATTATTAAAGGTTAAGAACGCAAAGTATCAGACAGATGAATGCCTGAATATTGTAGTCGGACATACTATTTCTTCATTCGATAAGTTCTTCAGGCAGATCAAAGACCAAGACGAAGTATTGGATTTTGTCAGAATCAGCACTAATAACCGCAGGAATCCAACCAGGAATAAAGCTGAGAAGTTCATTAATAAATGGGATAACTTAGCTATTTCTCATTGACCATACTGCATAAGAAAACACGGCAGCACCTAACACGGACAATAAAGGTAAGTTGTTTGTCACACTTTTTGCTTTTGTTCCTGCACCCAAGACAAATTCGAAATGGCTATTGCACCCGGACACGCTCATCTACTCGCAATTTTAAATCCTGCACCTTGACAAATTTCTGGCTCCGAGACAACTTCTACCGCGACACTGCACCAGTGCGCATTTACTAACCCCTTGCAACCGAAACAATTTACCGGCCACTTATCAACTTTGTACCGCAACACTCGTAATGCTCAATAAAATTCTGTACCTGGACGACAAAAAGTGCGCCATACCCTCCTTGCACCCCCGCTGCTCACTACGCTCGCGCGGGGCGCGGCGTGACAATTTCTCGGCTAAAGAACCAGGACTCTGCCCTGTGCTTGCGTCGGGTAACACAACCTCCCCAAATTACCGGGCCGTTAGGCATAAGCAATGGCGTTCCTACACAGGTGACAAATAAAAAGTACCTTTATTAAAAATTCTCTGCTCAAAAAGAATTCTACTACTCAGATATGGATCAAAAAGCCGGTTATAAATCAATTCCCCTGACATTTAACAGAAAGGCGGTAATTGCATCCGCGACTGTAACAAAAGAAAAAAATACTTTTCACTCCATCACCGAGGTTGATATTTCAATACCACGTAGACTAATAAACGAGTATTTCCAAAAAACAGGTATAAAGCTTTCACTCACTGCTTACATTGTCACATGCCTTGCCCAAGTCATTAAAGATCATCCACTATTAAACTCATTTATTAAGGGTAAAAAACAAATAATCCTCGATGATGTGACTGTTTCTGTTCTGATCGAAAGAGAAATTAAAGGAGAAAAAGTTCCTGAACCGATGGCAATAACTAATGCACAGACTAAGACATACCTTCAAATCCATAATGAAATACGAAACGCCAAGAACCAGCAAGGCCAGCAACTCGGAAACCTCTCTAAAATGACCTGGATCAGATTCATACCTGGATTTCTCCTGAGGACTTTCATCAGGATAGCCGATAAAAATATAAAAATGGGAAAGCGATATGGAAAAGTAGCCGTTACCGCTGTTGGTATGTTTAATAAAACAAGCATATGGTTTATACCTCATGGTTCAGCCACAGTTGTTGTAACTGTTGGAGGGATAGACACAAGACTGGTAAAAGAAGGGGACGAAATAATTGAAAAAGAACATCTCTGCCTGACAGCATCATTCAACCATGACATTGTAGATGGGGCTCCTGCGTCAAGATTTATGAGCCAGTTCATCGAGACAATAAAATCGGGTAAATTCTTAACCCTAGACAATTAACTACTACATGACAACTTAATTAACAGCCTATGCCTAACACGGACGGTATAATTAATGGGCTCGTCATGGTTTTTACGGGATACTGCTCCCAAGACAAATCCTGCTGAAACTTGCACCCGGACACGCGCATCGCCCGCAAATAAAATCTTTGTACCCCTGAGGCTTGCTTCGTACTGACGCTCCCTTTGGTCGGTCAGCACTTTCAGCTTCGGTCAGAGCCTTCGGTGCGACAGCTTTCTGGCTAAAGTACCGGGATCCTGTCCGGATGCGGCGTCGGGTAACACAACCT
>JADDYF010000328.1 GCA_015712185.1 Bacteroidales bacterium | reverse complement strand
ATCAGCGAAAGCCTGTTCGTACGACGTAACTTTTCCTCCTTATATAGATTATGCCTCAACCGGTCAGAAAACTAATCCGACAGCTAAATTAAAAAAACAGATTATCAACAGATTGCGGATCCGGATTAGTTTTTAACAGGGAAAAGAGAACATGCCTGCATCTGTCTCATAATCTTTCTGTTATGTTATTCACAACTTTTGAATGTGGAGTAATCTGGTTCAGAATTTACCCACCTCCTGCCTCCCGCTGTCGCGGGACAGGCGCTCCCGGGAGGGGATCTTTTCTCTGTTCTTGAGCTTTTTACTAAGCCTTACCGGCGCTGCCGAGAACATTAATGATCTTATGCTTGTAGAGCTCTTTCAACTTTTCACGTGCAGGGCCAAGGTAGTTACGCGGATCGAACTCACCGGGTTTCTCGGCAAATACCTTGCGGATGGCTGCAGTAACTGCAAGGCGGCCGTCGCTGTCAATATTGATCTTGCATACTGCCGATTTTGCTGCCCTGCGCAGCTGGTCCTCAGAAACACCAGCAGTATTCTCCATTTTCCCTCCGTATTTGTTAATCTCGTCTATTATATCCTGAGGGACTGACGAAGCTCCATGAAGTACAATAGGGAATCCCGGGATCCGTTTTTCGCACTCTTCGAGAATATCAAACCGAAGAGGCGGAGGAAGCTCTCCGGGCTTTACCTTGAATTTAAAAGCCCCGTGTGATGTGCCGATAGAGATTGCCAGGGAGTCAACACCGGTCTTCCTGACGAAATCCTCAACCTCCTGGGGTCGTGTATATGATGAATGTTCAGCGGAGACCTCATCCTCAATACCGGCCAGGACACCAAGCTCACCTTCGACGGTGACATCAAACTGATGAGCAAAATCCACAACCTGTTTTGTCAGCCTCACATTTTCATCATATGGGAAATGCGATCCGTCTATCATTACTGAGGAAAAACCTGTTTCAATGCACGATTTGCATGTTTCAAATGAGTCCCCGTGATCGAGATGCAATACTATCGGTATCTGATAACCAAGCTCTCTAGCATATTCCACAGCTCCCTTTGCGAGATATTGAAGGAGTGTCTGGTTTGCATATTTGCGCGCTCCCTTTGATACCTGGAGGATCACCGGCGACTTTGTTTCCACACACGCACTGATTATAGCCTGCAACTGTTCAAGATTGTTGAAATTAAAGGCAGGAATTGCATATCCGCCCTCCACTGCTTTCTTGAATAACTCTCTTGAATTAACCAATCCCAATTCTTTATAATGAAGCATGATTTTTTAGTTTTTTATTAAGCCGCGAAAGTTAGTTATTTTACCAATTACAGCAAAACAATTGGCAAAAATCTGGAGAGCCTGAATATTTCATTATCGCTGAATACCATTTAAACCTAATTGATTATCTTCGTACCCTTAAATTAGAATTCATACTGATGAACATTTTTACACTGCGGCGTTTTAACAACATAGTCGTATTTGTTATTGAATATTCAGACTGTTATAATTAAGTTTTTATTCAGCCATGAAAAAGATCAGGATTTTCATAGTTATTTTAATATCAGTTTTGTCGTCTGAGGGTTTCGTACATGCTCAGTCAAAAATCTGGTCTCTCGAAGATTGCATTCGGCATGCCATCGACAACAATATACAGGTCAAGCAACAGACAGTTCAGACCAGGATTCAGAAAAACTCTCTCGATCTTGCCAGGTACAGCCTGCTGCCAACTCTCAACGGATCTGCCTCCCATGAATATTCGTTTGGCCGGGCACTTGACCAGACATCATACGAGTTTTATAATCAGACTATTCAATCGGATTATTTTTATCTGGGAGGAAGGACAAATATCTTCAGCGGATTGCAGAATCTTAACACAATAAGGAAAAGCAAGTATGAGCTGCTTGCCGGGGAACAGGATCTTCAGAACATACGGGATAATGTCTCATTAAGCGTGGCGCTGGCCTACCTGCAGATCCTGCTCAATAAGGAGCTGGTTACCGCCAACGAAAATCAGCTTGGTATTACTCTTCAGCAGATTGAGAAAACAATGAAGCTGGTAAATGCCGGAAGCGTTGCCCGCGGTAACCTCCTGCAGATAGAAGCACAAGCAGCACAGGAAGAGCTCAGCCTGATCACAATGAAAAACCTGCTTGAAACATCCTATCTCAATCTGACACAGCTTCTGGAACTGGAATCACCGGCAGGCTTTGAGATCATTGTCCCCGAGATCCAGGTTGATTCAAACACTGTCATTACCGGTAATATTGACGAGATATTCCAGGTTGCCCGGCAATCGAGACCGGAGATCAGGGGTTCCGAGTTCAGGCTGACTGCACGCGAATATGATCTGAAAATCGCGAAAGGAGCAAGAAGCCCGAGCCTTTCCCTGAGCCATTCCTTCATGACACGCTATTCATTTATAGAAAACCAGCCGGGATTGCTGCCATTCACGGATCAGCTGAAAAACAACAAGAACTATGGAGTGGGACTGGCACTCAATATCCCGATTCTGAACGGCTGGCAGGTAAATAAAAATATATCCAATTCAAAGCTGTCGGTCGAAAACAGCAGATACACACTCGAGGGAGCTGAAAAACAGCTTTACAAGAATATCCAGCAGGCATATACCGATGCTGTTGCAGCATTGAAGAAATACAGTGCAAGCATGAAGGCAGTCCGCTCGACTGAAGAATCATTCCGTTATACAGAACAGAAATTCAATGTAGGCATGGTTACCCCGGTCGATTATAATGCTGCAAAAACACAGCTGCTGAATGCCCAGTCGGATCTTGCACAATCAAAGTACGAGTTCATTTTTAAGACCAAAGTCCTCGATTTCTACAAGGGGATATCGCTCAATCTGAACCAATAAGAATAAAATATCAGTTAATTGCAATGAAAAACAACAAGTTACTTAAAATCCTGATCATCGTTGTATGTGTTTTGATACTCTTTGCCATAATCGGGAAAAAAGCCGGATGGTTCGGAAAGGCCGTTACAGTGAAGGTTGCTGTTGAAAATGCAGAAAGACGCAGTATTGTCGAAACAATAACAGCTAACGGAAAGATACAGCCTGAGACCGAAGTTAAGATAAGTCCTGATGTTTCAGGCGAGATAGTTGAACTGACAGTAAAAGAAGGAGATCCTGTCGTCAAGGGACAGCTACTGATAAGAATCAAACCCGATATATATATTTCGCAGAGAGACAGATCCCTGGCAGCTATCAGCTCTGCACGCGCTCGACTGGCACAGTCCGAAGCCCAGTTTACCCAGGCCGAGCTTACCTTCCGGAGAACAAAGCAACTCTACGACGAACAGACTATTTCAAAATCGGAATTTGAGCAGGCTGAAGCTGCATATTCTGTGGCAAAAGCCGAAGTTGACGCGGCAAATTATTCGGTTATCAGCGCCGAAGCCTCCCTCAAGGAAGCTAATGAAAACCTGGTTAAGACCTCAATATATTCACCCATGACCGATACGGTCTCAATGCTTCTTGTGGAGCTCGGCGAGAGGGTAGCAGGAACAGGACTGATGGCCGGTACGGAGATGCTTCGCGTGGCAGATCTGTCGCGAATGGAAGCACAGGTTGAGGTAAATGAGAATGACATAGTAAGGGTCAGCCTTGGCGATACTGCTTTTATTGAAGTTGACGCCTATCCCGACCATAAGTTCAGGGGGATTGTTACGGAAATTGCAAGCTCTGCCAAAACTACAGGAGTATCCGCCGACCAGGTTACAAATTTTGATGTTAAAATAAGTGTGCTTCCTGAATCGTATAAGGATATACCGGGAGCAAGTTTCCGCAATCCGTTAAGGCCCGGCATGTCGGCAACCGTAGATATCCGGACTGAAATAAAATCGGGTGCAATAGCCGTACCTATACAATCTGTCACAACACGTACCGACACAACCAGGGTAACACAGACTTTATCTGATGAAGAGATACGTACGCTTGTGTTCATTACCGACGGGGAATATGCCCTGGCAAGGGATGTGAAGACCGGAATTCAGGATAATAACTATATTGAGATCCTTTCGGGAATTGCAGAAAATGACCGTGTGATCTCGGCTCCGTTCAGCGCCATAAGCAAGAAATTATCCGACAGCACCCTTGTTGAAATTGTTGATAAGGAAGAGCTCTTCAAGGAAAAATAAACCCGGAATTTCAATGAACGCATGATCCTTTGCCTCGAAACAGCGACACCTGTATGCTCTGTCGCAATATGCGACAATAAGGGAGTAATCTGTCTGAAAGAAAGCGGCGAGGGAAAGTCACATGCATCGCTGCTTACGCCGTTTATCGATACAGTCCTGAGTGAAGCAGGGATTAAAGCAGAGAAACTTGAGGCAATAGCTGTGAGCAAGGGACCCGGTTCTTATACAGGCCTCAGAATAGGCGTTTCAACGGCAAAGGGAATCGCCTACGCAGCTTCACTACCATTAATTGCGGTTGAAACAACATTTTCAATGTTTCACGGTTTTATAGGTAAAGCACAGGAAAGGTACGGGGTGTCAGCAGGCGACCTCTTTTGTCCAATACTTGATGCACGAAGAATGGAAGTATATTATACAGTTTTAGACCCGGAAGGAAGGACAATAAAGGGGATCAGCGCTGAAGTAATCCATAAGAACTCATTCATTGGATTCCCTGCATCTTCAAGGATATTCTTTTTTGGCGACGGTGCTTTAAAATGTAAGAATGTGATTGAACGTACTAACTCGGTTTTCGCAGATGATTTTAAAATCTCTGCTGCATATATGCTAAATCCTGCTTATGCAGCACTGGAGAGTAAACAGTTTGAAGATGTGGCATACTTTGAACCTTTCTATCTTAAAGATTTCATAGCTACTAAAAACGTAAAGAACATCCTTGGGAAATAATTGGTCCGAAAATTGTCTGATATCTAAAGATTATGAAACATTGGTTATATTTTCTAACGCTGTTAATTATTCTCCCTTTTAAGGCAAACGGTCAGACATATTCTTATGCTCCGGGTGAGAAAGTCTCATACATTATCCATTATGGCTTAATTAACGGAGGTCTGGCAGAGCTTGAAATGGTTGCTGATACACTCGACGGCAAAATGGTCTGGCATTCGAAAATACTGGGCAGGACTACAGGTATTGCTGATGCCCTCTTCAAGGTGCTGGATATATATGAAAGCTTTATTGATCCTGAAACGCAGCTCCCGGTGAAATCGATCAGAAATATAAGGGAAGGCAGATACAGGAGATATAATGAAGTTCTTTTTGACCACAAAACCCGTTCCGATTCAGCGATCCTTACAAGCGACCTGACAGGAGTGCATATTGCTCCTCCCGGAATTCACGATATCCTGTCGTGCTTTTACTGGATGAGGAACCAGATACTTCCCAGTATAGAAAATTATAAGAAAGGTGATATGATCACTATTGTCACCTGGTTCACTGACGAGCTCTATCCGATCAATATGAGGTATCTTGGTACTGAAGAAGTAAGGCTTAGGTCGGGCAGGATCAAATGCCACAAATTCAATCCGGTGACAGAGGTAGGACGGCTTTTTAAAACTGAAGATGATGTCTCGTTCTGGTTCTCGGCCGATAAGAATTTTTTACCGGTTAAAATCCGTTTTGATATATTTGTAGGCGGTTTTATTTGTGAAGTAGTGAATCACCAGGGTCTGTTATACCCTCTGGAGATTGAGGTCAGGAAGAAAGACACTGAATAAGATATCTTAAAACAATTTTTAATCATTTATGGCAAGTACTGCAGATTTCAGGAACGGACTGGTCATTGAATTCAACAATGACCTTTATGCGATAGTGCAATTTCAACATGTCAAACCCGGCAAAGGACCGGCATTTGTAAGAACAAAACTAAGGAATCTCAAAACCGGAAGGGTGATAGATAATACTTTTTCTTCCGGAACCAGGATTAATATTGCAAGAGTCGAACGGAGACCTTATCAGTATCTGTATAAAGATGATATAGGCTATTACTTCATGCATAACGAGACCTTCGAACAGATCCATGTTGATGAAGCACTGATTGACAATCCGGAGTTCCTGCTTGAAGGCCAGAGAGTTGAAATTGTGGTCCATGCCGATACCGAGAACATACTGTCAGTCGAGCTGCCGCCATTTGTTGTGACGGAGGTCACATATACCGAGCGCGGAGTAAAGGGAGATACGGCAACCAATGCACTGAAACAGGCAAAAATAGAGACAGGTGGTACCGTAATGGTTCCATTATTCATAAACACGGGCGATAAGATCAGGATTGATACCCGCTCCAAAACTTATGTTGAGAGGGTAAAGAACTAGAAAAGATTATGGAAACTAAAAAGGGTTCAAACGACAGGTTAAAGATTTCCAAATTCAAGCTCGATGCACTGCTTGATATAACATTATCGATCAATGCAAACCTGCCTGTTGAAGAACTCCTGGCAAAGTATGAATCAATCCTGCGAAATAACCTGGGTATAGGTAAAATTCTCATTTTCATGTACTCACAGACCTGGGAATGCCTGCTGAATGCTGGATTCTCCAGGGATCTTGAGAAGATTGATGTTGAGACTGAGCTTTCAGGTTTCGGCGAGATCAGTTATGTTTCATCAGATATGGGATTTGAAGGTGTTGATATAATTGTTCCGGTCTTCAATAATAATGTCCATGTGGCTTATGTCTTCATCGGAGATATTGAGGAGGAAGGAGAAGGTATGAGTCCTGTCCTCAAGCACCTGAATTTCATACAAACCATTTCAAGTATTATCATTGTTGCCATTGAGAATATTCGTCTCTTTAAGGAAAGTCTCCGGCAGGAAGCCCTGAAGAAAGAGCTTGAGCTGGCGTCGCGGGTGCAGAAAATGCTTATTCCTGATAACAGGCATATGCCCAAAAATCCAAAAATCCTGGTAACGGGATTCTATTATCCGCACTTTGAAGTGGGAGGTGATTATTACGACTGCATAAGGCTGTCAGACACTAAAACAGGATTTTGCATTGCAGATGTATCGGGGAAAGGTATTTCTGCGGCGATACTGATGTCAAACTTCCAGGCAAGTGCAAGGTCGCTTTTTACAGCCGATATTGACCTCGAAGCTCTTGTCAGGAAGCTGAACAAAATAGTTGTCACAAATGCCTCAGGAGAGAAATTCATCACCTTCTTTGTTGCGCGGTATGATCATGAAACCAGGATCCTTGAATATGTCAATGCAGCACATAATGCACCGGTCCTCTATCGCACATCCACAGGGGAAATCATTCACCTAGCCACTACATGTGTGGGGATAGGCATGCTTGACGAGATACCTTCTGTGAACAAGGCTGAGATGAGGATAGACGGGCACTCCAAAATCGTCTGTTATACCGACGGACTTTCTGAACTTAAATATGATGACGGCAGCGATATAGGTACAAAAGAAATTATAAAACATATTTCCAATAAAAAACCTGTGGAGCATAATATCCAGGAAATGATAAAGCACCTGGGGATTCCTGATACTAATCCCTACCTGTTCGATGATGTATCGATTATTGCTGCAGAGATCATGGCCTGAATATCAGACCACCCTGATAAGAAAGTAATTCTTCTTCCCTTTCTGGACAACGAGGTATTTCCTGTTGAGCAGCATGTCTTTACCGATCTTCTGATCGGGATTGTCAATTTTTATTTTATTTATGCTGAATCCGCCACCCTGGATAAGCCTCTTCAGCTCTCCCTTTGAAGGAATCATGTTTGAATGAATTGTACACAAATCTCCAACGGTGACGCCAGTCTGCAACACTTCATTTTTTACCTCAAATACCGGTACACCCTCAAAAATGTCGAGGAAGGTGCTTTCGTTCATCCTCTTAAGTGATTCTGTTGTGCCCTTCCCGAACAGTATCTGTGAAGCCTCGACAGCACACAGATAATCCGCCCGTGAATGAACCATAACGGTCACTTCCTCAGCAAGCCGTTTCTGCAGAAGCCTCTCATGGGGTGACCGGTTATGGGCTGAGATAAGATTCTCAATCCCCTCGCGGTCCAATAGCGTGAAGATCTTAATATACCATGCGGCATCTGCATCCGAAACGTTCAGCCAGAACTGGTAAAACTGATATGGAGAGGTCTTTTCAGGATCGAGCCATACGTTCCCTGCTTCTGTCTTGCCGAATTTCGAACCGTCAGTTTTTGTGATCAGGGGGCAGGTGAGGGCATATGCTTCTCCCCCGGTCTTACGGCGGATCAGCTCAGTTCCTGTAACAATATTTCCCCACTGGTCAGACCCTCCCATCTGAAGCCTGCAGTTGTATTTATTATACAGATGAAGGAAATCGGTTCCCTGGACAAGCTGGTAGGAGAATTCGGTGAATGACATTCCCTGCGCATCATCCGCCCCTATCCTTTTCTTCACAGAGTCTTTTGACATCATGTAGTTGACTGTGATATGTTTCCCGATATCCCTTATAAAACCCAGGAAAGAGTACTCTTTCATCCAGTCGTAGTTATTTACGAGAATTGCACGGTTTGGTGCCCCGGAGTCAAAATCGAGGAACCTCGAAAGCTGCTTTTCGATGCATTCCTGGTTATGTCGCAGTTCCTTCTCATCAAGCAGGTTTCTCTCCGATGAACGCCCCGAGGGATCGCCGATCATACCTGTGGCGCCTCCCAGGAGGGCTATGGGCTGATGTCCGCACTTCTGAAGATGTTTCAGCATCATTATGCTAACCATATGGCCTATATGGAGTGAGTCGGCCGTGGGATCAATGCCGACATATGCTGTTGTCATCCCCCTGTTCAGCAATTCTTCTGTCCCGGGCATGATATCGTGTATCATACCTCTCCACCGTAGCTCTTCCACAAAATTCATAAAGTGATTTTCTCGGATCTGCAAATATAGTAAACAGGGTCAAATTGCCACCTCATCGGATTTCTTTTTAATGCGCTCGAAGCTCCTGTTGAAGCCTCCCTCTCCTATTATCGGGAAGAGCGCAGGTGCGATATCGGCTATAGGATTATAGAATTTTGATTCTTCAATTGTTTCCTTTGGCAGGAACGGTTTCCGGGCATCAATGGCGTTCAGGATGACAAAGAATATGCTCAATATCAGCATTGACTTGAAGAGGCCGAACACCATTCCGAGTATCCTGTTCAGAAATCCCAGAGCGATCGTATCTATTATCCTGTCGGCTATTATACCGATGAAATGTATTATCAAAACTATTATTCCGAAGGTGACAAGGAATGCTATGATGCCGACGTATTGTCCGGTCATGTCGAACCATTCGTACAGTTTTTCAGCAGTCAGTGAGGAGAACTTTATTGCACCCCATATCCCGAGTATCAGGGCGGCGAGGGAAGCCACTTCCCGTACAAATCCGTCGGTAAATCCCCGTATTATTGCAATGATGAGGATTACAACGATAATGAGGTCGATCCAGTTCATTCCGGTGTGCTAGAACATGTGAAAGTATGAAAGATTGCGGACTATTCAAAATCGTGCGAACGTGCTTCGGCAGCCGTAGCCTTGGCGGAGGCTGGCAATCGTGCGATCAGATTATGAGGCCGGATGAAAACGATCCTGCGAGATCCTGCTGTTCGAGGTACATATGCCACTTGCCGTTTGCAATGACAATAAAAAAATCTATTTTTGCAGTCCTGGACCAGAGGCCCCATAGTTCAATGGATAGAACGGAGGTTTCCTAAACCTTAAATTCAGGTTCGATTCCTGGTGGGGCTACAGAACTAAGATTTATGTTCCCCGCCTGTGAAATGCAAAGTTTATCAGGCGGGGAGTTCTGTTAAATATTTCACATGCAAAAAGAAAAACGTCCTTTTCTGGCAGTCAGGGCCATCATAACGAATGAGGAGGGCAATGTGCTGATCCTGAAGCGTGCGAACACGATTCAGAGTGAAGGCAAATGGTGTCTCCCCGGGGGAAACATTGAATATGGTCAGACTGCAGAGGAAGCCATAAAAAAGGAAGTAAAGCAGGAAACTTCCTTTTCCTGCACGGAAATCAGGTTCCTTTCCTATCTTGAGAATCCTCCCTCTGAAGAATCTGATCTGCATTATGTTAACCTGATATTTGAATGCAGGACAAAAGGCAGATTGAAGCTTAATTATGAGTCGTCGGATTATGCATGGATCGGACCGGATGATCTGCAGAACTACAAATTTGCATTCAGGAATGAGGTTATAATTGAAAGGTACCTGGAGTCAGAGAAATATTTTTATTTCTGATTTCCGGACCTATATCTGGCAGGTTTATTTTAATCCGATTATTTCAGGCATCTCCTTTACCTGCTGACGATCATAATCTTTTGTTGTCTCATCAAGTTCGTAAAAATCTTTAAGACAGTTATGTTTCTTTTCAGAGTCATTTCTCTGTTCATCAAAAACCCACCCGCATAAGAATTTATTTGCCATCCAGCGACGGTGTTCCATATCAGCCAGATGATCAATGATTGAAGCGTTTTTAAGAAACTCAAAATTTAGTTTTATGCTTGCCGGATCAACAAAGAAAGGCAATCCATCAGATGTAAAAACTGATCTTAGCTTTATGTTTATATGATCTACAACTGACCTGTTATCTTCGCGATATTCCTCATCAAGAAGGTGCCATGGAGCCAGGGTTGGTTTTGGTTCAGGTATTTCCTTTCCGGAAGCCAGGCTTTTATCCACTTTATCAATATAATCAGTAATAGCCTGTAATATCCACCGGTTATGAACCATGACGGCCCTCCTGTCAAGTAACTCATCAACCAGATATTCTTTGCAGGCTACTTTACTGAAAATATTAAAAGAATGAGTTTTACCATTAACCTCAGTCCTGCATAAGACATTTTTCCTGTAAAATGGACGGATAATCGGCACGTCTTCGCCAAACAACTCTCTGGCTTTTGATGAATAGGAAGCCTGGAAACGATCTTCAGCGCTGGATATGTAGATCATGTCCGGATTTTTAATGTCATTTTCATCCAGAAAGCTGAATGTCATGTGATGAGGATTCTGGTTAATTACATTAAGTTCGATAAGGTTGTCAATGTTTTTATATTTTGATCTTATGCGTTCATTCAGTTCATTGCCATCAATTGCTACCAAGGTGATCCTGGTTTTCTTACTGTTAATATGATGGCAGTTCTGAAAGCAAAGCTTAAGCAATTCTTCTCCGATATTGCTGAAACCAAGAAACAGGATCTTCATTTCGCTGTTAGAAGGTTCGTTCATACGTCTGAACCTGTCGGGTGGAAAATTCAGGAAAATATACCTGCCCGCCAGCTGATTGATATTAAAAAGGCGGATATTTCTCATGTTTACATCACAACTGGCCCTGACAGGATTATATCCAAGCAACGTTGTTTTTAAAGTATCGTATTTGGCTCTCTCACTCTTATAATTCTCATCTTTTGTGCCAATCCCGGCTAATACTTTTGCCACATTATAGAAATTACCGACTGTGGTTTTCAGGTCGCATTGCAGGCAATCAGGTCTGTACTGCCACTCCCTTGTGACAGCAGCTTTCAGGTTCCGGCTGCTTACATTGGCAATAAGAGATACATTATGAGTATTCTTTCTTTTTTTTCGAAATATCTTATATATCAAAGCAAGAACCCGTTCTATAATTTTATTTTGGATTTTCATATTTACCAGAGCAAGAGCATTGTCAATGATTGTCAGGTTATCAAAGTCATCACCTGTGATTGCAAGAAGACAGCTTGCCTTTGGTAAATCAACTTTCCTGAGTACTTCAGGATCAAGGGCATTCGCTTCCAATATTACCGCCCCTTCTTTTTTCAGTTTTGATAGGTTCTCGTTCGCAGTGTTCTTTTCAATGATTACAAGTTTTCTTTTTTCCTTAATTGTGTCGGCATAAGCTTCACCGATTCCACCCAGGCCGCACAGGATGGTATGATTCTTCTTCCATCTCAACCTGAATATAAAGAACCTATATTGTATTACAGATAGTATAGCCAGGATAATGGTTACAATAAGAGCGATGATTGCCAGAAATCTTGAAAGGTTGAATATAATGTCGATCCAAAGAGGCTGAGGACCTTTTTCATAAAAACGGTCGCCGGATTCAAGAGTAAAGAGCTGGAGAGTGTAATAAAGCTTCCTTAAAAAAGGATAATCCGGGAAGACTGCCTGAAAGCTTATTAATCCCAGGAATATTGTTATAACTGTTAAAATGACCGGTATATAAAACTGCCTGCCGGAGTCTGAAGAGTTATCTTTCATGATTTTTCAAGATTTTAATTTACCTGAGCTTAAATATGAAATGTAAATGTCATTAGTTTAAAAATCACTGCACTTGTCAGCAGTTAAAATCATCCTGTGATTATTGGTAAAGAATAATCTGTAATTATGTGGTATTATTTAGAAGCACAGCTTACTCATACTAACTCATTTCTTTCTGGTCTGTTTTTGCCAGAACCGACTTCCAGAAGATTCCATTGGCGGGAACTCGTTTACGTCCGAGTACTACAAGTGAAAGTGGCACGAGAACATATTCTGTCAGCCATTGGCTGATCATGAAATCAGAATAACCAGCCATTGCATTATCAACTGCCAGGGTCCCGAAGCGTCGGCCACTAATTATATCGTTGGCACTTGGTGGGGAAGACCGGAGCAAATGACGGGGTTCGCTCGTGAATACACGAAAAGATTTCCAGTATGGATCGTATTGTCCCATATCATTTTGGATACGGTACTGCAGAACCTGCGATACCAATCTAAGGCTTACCGTACGCAATGCATCGGGTGTTTGTCCATAAACTCGTCGTTCATTTTCTACAAAAGTTATAATTGCTTCAACCTCCTCCCGACTAAGATCAATTGTGAATCTGGTAATTTTGGGATTCTGTAGTTGCTTTCGGATAGTAACTTTAAGGTTTTCATCTTTGATCCTATCTAGAAGTTCATCAGGAGTTTGTTTAATCCGTTGTAGATGTTCCTGCCAGTTCACATAACAATACCAGTCCTCCGGGACAGCTGTCTCGGCCATTACGATCATTCCATATGGGCTTCTTTGCTCTCCTGAATGCTGTAAACGATACTGCAAGCGGGGTTTCAGACGTTTACGGATGTGACGAAAAAGTCCTTCCATGTTGAAATGCATCTCAGGTATCAGGGCTGTATCGCATTGCAGACTTGCTAGTGCTGCATGGCTGACTGTGAAACCTGAATCAGAACCAAATAGTTGAATAACGCACAACCTTGGATTTGACATAGATTCTGTGTGAAGTAATCGTAAACATTCTGATGCTTTTTCTACTGCAGACATAAATCCGAATGATTGCCAGACCCATAAGATGTCATTATCCATTGTTTTCGGGATCCCAATGATTGACACAGTCCGAGCATTTGCGTTTGCGCTGGGATCACCTCTAAGCCATGATTCATTAATAGTATGTAAAGCGTGGGCTGCTTTCATACTTCCATCTCCTCCAATTACATATAAGATATCAATTTTATCAGTCCAGAGTTTGTTCAGAACGCTGTTTAAAGCATCGTTCCTTTTTTCCAATGCTTTTAGATTTGATAATTGATCATATCTTGATGTTCCTAATACTGCACCTCCTGTATTAGCATTATTCAAGATAGTAGCCAAAGGGCGGTTGCTTTGAGGATCTTCATCATCTGCTTTAGCAAATTCAATCAGATGTATTCTGCCTTCTAGCAGACCGCAAAATCCATCGAGGTAACAATGTATCTTTAAATTATGGGTGTTTTTCGAGTGAGACTTTCTGACCTGTTCTTTCCAGTAAAGGACGTGTCTTTCTATAAGTCCGGCAATTACAGCATTAATACCTGGGGCAATTCCCCCTGTAACAAGAATCCCTACATTCAATTGAATTTCCAGTCCATGAAGCAACTTCTTACGTGGACCAGCTTCAAGGAATGTCAAACCTTTTTCAGCAAGGCAACAAATTTGGCATTTTTGTTGGATTTTAGAACTTTTTTGCTTTAGCGGTGAAGAACTTAACGGTTTGTGGTACTTACTTCGAACATCTACCAGAACTGTATCATCAGGATTACGAAAGGCTCCTATCTCACTGGTTTTAAGTGGATTATCATGTCTTTTCCCAGACCTTGGAATAAGTACGGGCCAGTTTTCAGGACAGCCTTCATAAAGATATTTATCCTCCGGGCTGTTTCGAGGAGGTACGAATTGTTCAATTATGTCTTTTTCATAATCAAAAATATATTTCTCCGGTAAACCGTCATATGGGATCCATGTCCTATTAATTGATCTGGCAAGTTCTGCAGCACACTTCGAAGCATTACGCTCTGTAAGTCTTTGTTCTCCGTCAGGCAAAGACACCTTGATCGGATGAACTTCCTCATGAAATCTGAATAGTTTTTCAGGCCACTGATCCGGAGAAGGCAACTCGACAATTAATCGGTGACAATCAGGCGCTTCTCCATGAAGTTTAAACCATCGGGCTGCTTCAGCTGCCTGATAATCTCCGATTTTCCTCCCACGGAAAAATACGAAATATGAGGCTTCACTTATTGCAGCACCAATCTTACTATCAAATCGATCACCATGTTCATGTTGATCGTATAGAAATACCTTTAACCCGGGTTGTCTTTTTAAGTAGAGATGAACGAGTTTGATAAACCACATATCATTCTCCAGATTGAAAGAAATAAATACGTTATTCATTAGGTTCTGATTGATTTGTAATCATTACTCAAATTTATTTATTTATTTACCGTTTTGTCGTTTCAAGGATTGATTTTCTCTTGTTCATCCTCATGTCAGGATTCTCCTTATTGTTCCATAAAATTAAATATCTACTAATAAATAGTAAATATAAAAGTATGGCTGACAAATCTTATATCTCATAAAAATTGGATACTATTATTACTTTTCGAAAAAAGTAATGACAAAATCAGGCGTTTATATTTGGTATATGCTTCTTTATGTTTTTAGCCTGAATCCGATAACTTTTTTAAATAATAATTTATATGACTCCGGCATATTCTATATTGACATTAGAAACATCTAGATTTCCGGTATTATCTGAAATGCCTTTTACTAAAACCCAGATTGTTTTTTTCTGATCAGTTAATTCGGCTTTGCCAAGTAGTTTATTACTAATAGTCTGCAATAACTGAGGTTTAGTTGCTGCAAGGCAAGCTGAACCTGTTCCTACACTATGAGGACCGGCTAGTATAAGCACGGTACGTTCTGGCATTTTAGGATGTCTGCCTCGGACTATCAATCCGTAATCTGTGAAATTAACTGATCTTTCCATTCTTGTGCTACCGCACTTCGTCTGGAAATCACCAGAAAGAAGCTTCCCAATTAGCCTCACCTCATAATCAATCTCATTCGGGTCACTTAGACATTTTTCAAACCGCCAGTAAGGAGGCTTTCCGTTTTGGATTGATTCAAGTAGAATACCTGTGAATTTATTTACTTTTGGTGATCCGATCAGAAAAAGGTTTGCATCACAATCAACAATACTATTATCAGCACTTGCTGCATTTACAATTTCAGGAATTATATGCTCACCATAAATAGTAGTATAAGCTCCCATTATTCCTGAAAGACCAAGATAATCTCCATATGTAAGCTTAATCTCTCTTATATGATCACTAATTCTTGGAGTGGTTGGAGGTTGCTTTGGATTAATAACTATGAGAGAGGGTTGGGGATTCGGAGGAAGGACTAGCGCTCTTAAAAGTGAGATATTACTATCTTTATGAATATTTAGATGTTGCCGAAGTGATTTCTCAAAAAATTGCCATCCCAACTTATTATCTGTATAATTGATCATCTCAAGTCCCTGGAGATCAGTATGAATTTCAGCATGCTCCTTTTTAATCAGAATAACTGGCTTATTGCAGGCAATTGCATAACCTAATTCATAATAAATATTAGGTCGTGGTTCGGAAACATCACCTATTACAAATACTGCATTGTCGATTGCGCTGTGAATTTTTAAACGTAGATCTGCACCGGCCCCAGGCAAATCATCTGCGCGAATACATTCAAAACCAGTAACCTCAGCAACAATCTTGCGAAGTTTCTCAAAAAAAGTAAACCCTTCATGATAGGACATCAGAACAAAGCAATAACGGCGACCACCAGTGACATGCGCAATTAAAGAACTAAAATTATCAGGCATTACGAATCATCTTAATATGCTAAAACGAAATTGGATATATTGATAAAATTAATAATAATATTTCATAAATTTATATTGTAATTACCTGAATATATTATACTGAGCGAGGACATAATATTTATCCCAATGAGGCCATGTGGATGTGTACATATTATAATCGTAAGGTGTATATAAGTAAATTATTTTATTGGAACTTCCTTGTAAGATAATTATTAAACAAAAATTTTAATCATCATAATATTATGAAACAACCAATCTCATTAAAAATAGATTCTGAGTTTATCCGGCCACTGAGGAAAGCTCAGAATGAATTTATCCAGGTTCTTCTTTCGGCATTTTCCATTCGTCAGGGAGATATGGGTCTTATTCTTGAAGTTGAATTTGATGATGAATCACTTTCTGTCTGGTTAAGGGAAGGGAAAAATTATATTCGTTCCCAATTAGATCCTGAATTAATAAAAAATTACCAAAAGGACCTGGAAATTTTTTTGCTCGAACAGAATAAACATAAAAAAAAGGATTTTGTATTTGGCAATACAGCTTTCCCTTTCAGGTTTGGCAATGGAGGTACTTTGCCTGTAATCCATTATGGAGATAATGATTATTTCTGTTTTTTCTACCGTGACATCCATCCTGTTGGATGGAATATCGCAAATGGTGGTGCTGACTCACTTTCTGAATTACTAGATCCGATCGCTACTATTGAACGGGAATTGCGGGAGGAACTTATTATTGTTGATCCTGAAAAGAAACAAAGATATATTTTTAACTGGAGCGAAGGTCATCCTCCCGATCATCCTGATTTTGCAATTGCCAGACGAGTATGGGATGAGATATTCAAGGGACATGATTTCCAAGACTTAAGTGATCAAACCCTACCTTTAAAATGGCTTTCCGGACAAGATTCTGTGCAAATCAAGTACAAAAACGAGGATATAATAGAGGTCCAAGATTGTATTATAAATATTAATGCTGAGGATTTTGGTATTGAGATTGACCGTGTCGCAAAGATGTCTGTAAGTCCAGGTGCTATTTTTTGTGACGGTGAACTTTCTAATGGGAAATTACTAAACCAGGTTATTGGTCTGTTTGAAGTTCATCGTTTTTATAAGTCTATCCTTGCTGGCATTATAGAATTTGATCCTGATTTCGTTTTCTGGAATGGGCAAAATCGTTCTATGGATAGTCTTGAGGCTGTTGTTAAGGAGTATCTGACTCATATAATAAAACAGGGGATCAGAACGTTGGAATCAAGTAAAGAGTGGGAAACTTTACCATGTAAATATTGTCTTTGTCCTGTTACTCGAAATCTTATACGCCGGTACCTAATAGATCCTAAATCTTTCATTGATCCAGAAGAATCTAAACCAGACGTTTTTCTTAGCTTTGCATCAGAAGACCAGGAAATTGCAGAAAGAGTGTTTTCCTATTTACAAAATTCTGGACATAAGGTCTTTTTCAGTAATGAAACTTTGCGTCATTCAAACTTCGGTGATGAAATTGATAATGCGCTAAAGGATTCCAGATCCCTTGTACTCGTTGGGACTGAAACTAATAGGTTTTATAAACCATATGTCCGTTTTGAATGGCAATCGTTTCATAATGACATACTTTCCGGTCGTAAGCCCTGGAAGACACCGTTCGTAACATTTACCACAAATCCGGATATGAACTCATTACCAAGGCCTTTATTATACAGACAAATAATAGACTATACTCAAGGTTCATTTGATGATTCACTAAAAAAACTTAATGATCTGTTAACTAAAAGATCAGCTACATATACCTGAAAATCATTTATCACTAATTCATGTACTTCAATCCTGGAAAGCTTTAACCAACTTTATTATTGCCTGTTTAGCAGCCCCAACGCTCCTTCGTTTTGCAGTAACCATACCGGTATTATAGTCTCCTCCAGTGCATGGTATTCCAAGGAAGCACACCTTTCTGATTTTCTCCTTATACAAATCACATTCGTCTTCATCTGCAATAGGATCCGAACAGCCTTCATATAAATCGTAGGATATTCCTTTTAAAGCTTCTGTGATAAAACCTATAAACTCAGGATCTGAACATTTCTCGATTGTAATATCAGCTTTTGTCCTGGTTCCCGTAACATCAACAACAATAACGATATCATCATGGTGCAGCGTTTCCATCACTTCATATGCACCTTCCATATCCGATTCCTCCCCGTATGTAAGCTCAATCCGGATATTGGGATAATCAAGCTCACCGCTGAAATAGGCATTCATAACTGCATAAACACCGACGAAATTATCCAGATAACCATAATAATCGCCATTCCTGTCAAGACGAAGCCTGTGATTTCTAAATCCGGTATCGG
>JADDYF010000324.1 GCA_015712185.1 Bacteroidales bacterium | reverse complement strand
GAGAGAGTGTTTATAGCTCCTTATATTGTTGAAATAAAAGGGATGAAAACCAGCACAAGGGATAATTTCTGGAGTATATACAAGTACAAATCTGAATTATTGCTTATCACCAACTTCCCTTTTTCCTCTCCCGCGAAGAAAGCAGTGTTAAAATTCTCACTAAATACAAGGGAATGGGACTTATGGATAGCCGAAAGCGGAGCTGCCACCGACCCGCTTGAATATCCTCTGGATGGATTTATTCTCTACTACCTTACTGCCATAAACGGAGATATTATGATCCATGCTTCAGGGGTAAATATTGCCCGGCATGGTTTTCTTTTCAGCGGTATCTCAGGTAAGGGGAAGACAACTATTGCCGGTCTCTGGGATGAATCAGGCGCAAAAATTATCCACGACGACAGGATTATTCTGCGTAATACAGGCAGCGGCTACAGCATGTTCAACACGCCTGTTTACAGGGATGATAAACCTCTTGAATCACCATTGACAAGGATATTCATAATTGAACATGGCATATCAAACAAAATGAAGCTTGTCAGAGGAGCATCTGCGGTAAGCCTGGTAATGGCGAATTGCATTCAGCATAACTGGGATGCCGGATTAATTGCCAGACTGCTTGGTTCAGTTTCAATAATGTGTTCGTCAATCCCGGTATACCAGCTCTTTTTCAGGCCCGACAGGAGTGTTGTCGATCATATACTCGAAAATGGATAAGAGGCTAAATGCACATACGGTCCTGAAGGAGATAGGTTTCATGCTTCTTTCAGAGGGAAAGACGCTCAAGGTCAGAGCTGAAGGAGTGAGCATGTATCCGGTAATAAAACCCGGATCAATAATATTTATTGAACCTTTCGAAACTGATTATCCTCCTGTTCCGGGTGAAATAGTTGCATGGAAAAGAGAAATGACATTTGTTGTCCACAGGCTGGTAAGGATAGTTATGAAAGATAACAATATCAATTTCATAACACGAGGTGACAGTCATGGATATGAGGATCTGCCGGTGTCTGCCGGCCAGCTTGCCGGAAGGGTTATCAGAGTTGAGACGCCCGGTGGAAAGGTAAAAGGTATTAACCAGCTGTCAGGAAAACCAGCATATTTGTTTAACAGGCCTATGGCATGGCTTTACCTTAAGGCTATGCTGGTAAAGAGACTTTTAATATTCCGGAATGAAAGAAAGAATACATCTTTTCAGGGAGTCACTTAAGCTTGTCTGGAGGAGCGCCCCGGGGTGGGCTACAGTTAATGTAATCTTGTCCGTTTTCAGAAGCTTTTTCCCCCTTGTCCTTGTCTGGCTTCTGAAAATCCTGATTGATAATATAACTACTGCTGCATCTTCGGGCACCGGATTCCCTGTTTACAATATTGTATGGATAATAGTAGCAGTAGCAGCTGCATATTTCATGGATGATGCTTCTGCTGACTTTAGCAGTTATGTACGCAAGAAGCAATCCATGAATCTGGAAGCGTATATGTACAATATTCTGCACACAAAGGCTATCAGCCTCGACCTATTAAACTTTGAGAGGCCGGAATATTTTGACCGTCTTGCCCGGGCATCAAGGGAAGCACCCTGGCGGCCGAACAATATTCTAAATAACCTGGTCTCAATGCTGAAAGGTGCATTATCACTTATCTTAATGGCTGGTCTGCTTGCCTTTCTTCACTGGGCAATAGTGCTGCTCCTTCTTGCTATCAATATTCCGGGAATATGGCTGAGGTTGTATTATGCAGGGTTGATTTATAATTTCCAGCGGAAGCAGACACCTGAAGCAAGGAAAGCAGCTTATTTCAACTGGCTTCTCACCGGCGACCGTCCTTCAAGAGAGATGAGACTCTTCGGGTTAGGGAAATACTTTATATCGTTGTTCAGGAAATCATTCCTCAAGACAAAGGAGGAAGAGTTAAATATAGTCAGGAAAAGGGCGCTGATAGAACTTATTACAGACTTCCTCAAAGCATCCGCAGTATTTTTAATACTGTTATTCATCGCAAACCGGACAATAAACGGAAAGCTTACCATCGGTGAGATGGCAATGTATCTGGTGGCATTCAGGCAGGGTATGGTATATATAAAAGAACTTTTCATCTCTCTTGCCAGCCTGTATGAGGACAGCCTTTTTATCGGCGATGTTTTCGAATTCCTTTCTCTAAAAGAAAGAGTGGTGCCGATGCCGCCTGTTACAGTGCCCTCTGTTATGGAGAATGGAATTACCGTTGAGAATCTGGCTTTCACATATCCCGGGAATACTTTCAGAGCGATTGATAACGTCTCATTTGAGATACACAAGGGTGAAATAATTGCACTGGTTGGACCAAATGGCGCGGGCAAGAGCACCCTGGCAAAGCTTTTATGCCGGCTCTACGATCCTGATTCAGGGTCGGTAAGATATGATGGAGTGGACATAAGAAATATGGATCCCGAGAACTACAGGAAATTCATCTCAGTTGTCTTTCAGGATTTTATGCTATACAATCTCGGAGCCGGTGAAAATATCAGGCTTGGAAGTATTGATGAGGAGAAACCTGGTGAAAAGATAGTGGAAGCTGCAAAGATAACCGGGGTGCACGATCTGATAAAAGACCTGCCGGAAGGTTACTCAACTATGATTGGCAACCTTTTTGACAACAGCCGTGAGCTAAGCTGGGGAGAATGGCAGAAGATAGCCCTATCGAGAGCCCTGTTCAGGAATGCTCCCATCCTGATCCTCGATGAACCGTCGAGTGCCCTTGATGCAGAGACTGAATTTGAAATTTTCAGCCGTTTCAGAGAGATCGTGAAAGGCAGAACATCGATCTTTATCAGCCACAGGTTTACAAATGTTAACCTGGCTGACAGGATAATAGTGCTCGAGAAAGGTACCATTGCCGAAGCGGGCACTCATAAAGAGCTGATGGGCAGAAAAGGAAAATACTTCAGCATGTACACAAAGCAGAGCGGCAGATTTGAAAAATGAACAATAAAAATGTCGAAATAAGGGATGAAGAGATGTTGCTCGCCGGGCTGTCGAGACTTGTTTTCAGCCAGAAACTCATTCAGCAGATCCACGACCTGATAAAGAGTATAAACGACTGGGATTACTTTACCTCTCTGGCCAATAAACATGGCATCTCTTCGCTTGTCTTCCATAACCTTGAACAACTCGGATTTCTTTCTTTATTACCTGAAATAACTGTAAAATCAATCCGTAATTTTCACATGCTGAGTATCAGCCGGAACACCTTCCATAAAGCCGTTCTTGCTGATATAGTGGGTATTCTTTCAAGAGGCGGCATCAAGGTGGTTCTTATAAAGGGCCTTGCCCTTGAGATGACTGTGTATGGTGATGCGGGACTCCGGCAAATGACTGATATAGATATTCTGATTTACAGATCCGATCATCTGAAAGCCCGCAACCTGCTGATGGCAGGCGGGTATGTTTCCAGGCCTTTAAAATCGAGGTTCCACGAATCAATAATTGCCTGGACAGGAAAGCATCTCCCATCTCTTATAAAGAACGGCGTATCTGTGGATATTCACCTTGAGCTGTTTCCCGGTAAAAAGAATAAACTGACTCAGCAAATAATCGATACATCCGGAGAAATAGAAATAGACGCCGAAACAGCATATATTCCTGAACCCCGGCTGTTCTTTCTGTACCTTGTCAGACATCTCAACTTTCACGAGATGCAGGGAGAATCACAGCTCCGTATGTATGCTGACCTGATAATTTTAATTGATAAATTCAGAGAAGCAATAATTACACCGGAATTACTGTCAGAAGCCTCGGAAGCCGGCTTAGCCGAAACTCTTGCCCGAAAGTTTGTCCTTCTGCGTGACTTTTTTGGAATTTCATTCCCTGCCTGGATTGATGATTTTATCAGGAAGTGGTCACTTCACGATTCTCTCCGATGCTTTATTTCCTTCCTGAAAAATCCAAAAAATAAAAGGCCGTTATTCCCCGGCCATCTCTACAGGGCAACGATAAAAGAAATACCGGGCATCAGAAAAAAAGTTCTCTTTATCATCGGTGACATTTTTCCGGGAACAAGTTTTATGAAAGAAAGATATCATTGCAGAAGTGTCTGGAGGGCAATGCTATACTACCCTGTACGGTTTGGGAAAATAGCTTTTCTGTTCATAAAATGATTATTATTTGCTGAGAGCGGAATAGTCGACTTTTTTCCTGAAATTATTTTGAAAACAAAAAATTATTGTTTAATTTTAACTCATGTCAATGTCGACAAACTGCTAGAGAATAATATTAGAAATGTCTTTATCTTAAGGTAAGAGACCTATTTTTAGTTTGGTACGGGGTATATCGCTGCACCTCGTGCAAAAGAGGGTTCGTAACCCGCTCCATCCCCGGGAGACACCTGGTTTTCTTCCGGGGATTCCCTTTTATTCTAAAACTCTCTGTCGTATTTATCCAGCCAAATCCTGAAATAACCGTTCTCGATCATAATGGAATCGTTAGGATTGGCTATATTTTTCATTTTGAAGTGAAAATCCCCCGTTGCATCTCCCTCTCTTGGTGCCAGCAGCCTGAATTTCCCTTCTGTAGCATGGTAGGTAATGAGCTGACCTGCAGATATTTCCAACATGTATTTTGCCCGGAACTCGGGAAAAGTGAAAACTCTTTTTATCCGGGTACTGTCGTAAGCATCGATATCCAGTGTATTACTTCCCACGTTATATACTTTCCATTCGTAACCAATGCTTTTTCTGTTCTTAATTTCATTATAACATTCTGCATGACCTTCAACAGAAACAAACTGGCTGTTCATTTTGAATTCAAGAAGCCGTACCTTTTCAGGTTCCCTCTTTTCGCAGGAAATAAACAGGAAAAGTGAGCATATGAAAAGTATTCTTCTTTGCATCGCATCCTCATCTGAATATTTTTACGATCTCAATCTTAATTTGTTGCAGAGTAAATACCCTGACGATTTAAAAAGCCCGTCTGCTCGACGGGCTTTTAACTTCGCATCATAACCCATTTACTTTCCACACCCTACGGGGGAGAAGCGGAAAGCTGAGTTGAGGTTAGTGCAGCAGTGTCACATCTCCTACTTTCTTGAATGGTTTTCCATTGGCATATTTTCCTTCAACATACCAGACATATACTCCCTGCGGGCAAAGCTGACCTTTATAGTAGCCGTTCCAGGGAACATTGATATTATGGCTTTCGAAGATCAGCACTCCCCATCTGTTGAAGATCTGAAGCTTGTAGTTGATCACCTTCTCTCTAATCGGCGGGAAGAAGAACTGGTCAATCTCCGTTCCTCCTGTCGGCAGATCAGTACGGTCTATCGGACCAGTCTTGTTCGGAGTAAAGACTGAAGCGAATCTTACTTCTCCTGCAGGCTGAACAGTCACGGCAGGCGATCTTACATATTTATCGCTGCAGCCATTTACTGAATAAG
>JADDYF010000270.1 GCA_015712185.1 Bacteroidales bacterium | reverse complement strand
TGTCCTGAGCAGGCTAAAAGGAGTATTCAGGACTATCGCCACATCGCGTGGATTATCGACATAACGCGCAGCATTACTGATTGCTATCGGACGTGTGGATTCGTTCATGCTGCCACGCGCACCTCCTATGCATAATCCAATAGCAAGGGGAACTGCCAGAATATTTATGACATGGTAAAGTACTTTGCCTGAAGGTTCAGGCTTCCTGACCTTTATTTTAAGATACAGAAAGACCATCAGGAATAAAGTCAACAGACCGAATAATGTTGCAGGCCAGTAATCGACAAGATACCTGAACAACATTTTAGCCAGATGTGATTCGTTCTCAAATGTTCTGAAAACATCCGCCGTGGCTCGCTTAAAAACAAACCTGTAATAAACAAAGTCAGCACAATTAACTGCCAGGGCCAGACCGTTTGTAAGAAAGAAGATATATTTCAGTATTTTCTGATACAGATCGTTATACCTGAACTCAAATGGTACGACATGCAGGAGGATTATCAGGAGGTTTATATAAACTGTAGCAGATATATCAAACAATAATCCTCCTCTCATAATCTCAAGGAACTGTCCGGGAGTAATCCCCGGAAACATTTTAAGATTAAACACATAGAAACCTACCCTGCATAATGAAAAAAGGAAAAGAATCAGCAGGATCCGGTAGATCAGTACCACGAGAATATTCCTGGAAAGTAACCAGCTTTTCATTTACCGAGAAAGGGTGGTTTAGACTTTAACTATAATTGAGAATCAACAAACCTGCTTTTAACAGGGGCCTAAAAGTATTAAAACTATTTCTCTGTTGCAAACATTGTGGCTTGTCCGGTATCATAGCCGGATCATTCGAGGTATGTATACCCATAAAGCCCTGAGCGGTAGTTGGAAAGAAATTCCCGGCCCTCTTCAAGAGTGATGATGCCGGCCTTTACTGAAGATGTAACCCACGACTCGACTGTCCGGACCATCTTTTTTGAGTTATATTGTACATAATCCAGCACTTCTGCAATTGATTCCCCATCGATCACCTGGTCGATCTTATATCCATTTTCATTAACTGAAACATGTACGGCATTCGTGTCGCCAAACAGGTTATGAAGATCACCCAGTATTTCCTGGTAAGCGCCCACCAGAAAAACACCCAGATAGTAAGGTTCCTTCCCTTTCAGGGGGTGAACGGGAAGGTGATGTGATGAATTCTTTGTAGCAATGAAATTATCGATCTTACCATCGGAGTCACATGTCATATCCTGTATCGTTGCCGATATGGTCGGTTCTTCATTGAGGCGGTGTACAGGCATTATAGGGAAGATCTGATCTATAGCCCAGGCATCAGGCAGCGACTGGAACAATGAGAAATTACAGAAGTACTTATCAGTTAACATCCTTGAAATCTGCCTGAGCTCTTCAGGTACATGCTTCATCCTGTTGGCAATCTGAAATACCTTTCGTGATATTGACCAGAAAAGGCATTCAATCTGCGCTCTTGTCTTCAGGTCTATCAGTCCCAGGCTGAAACGATCGAGGGCTTCTTCCCTTATCTGCTGTGCATCATGCCATGTCTCTATCATACGCGGCTGATTCACATCTTCCCACAATGTATAAAGCTCTTTAACAAGTTCATGATCATCTTCATTTACTGCCTCTTCGGGATCCCACGACGGAAGTGTTGCAGTCTCAAGCACTTCAAAGATCAGTACAGAGTGATGTGCAGTCAGTGAACGGCCTGATTCAGTGATTACGTTCGGATGAGGTATGTTGTTTTTATTGCTTGTATCAACAAATGTGCTGATAGAATCATTTACGTACTCCTGGAGGCTGTAATTCATGCTGCTTTCACTGCTTGAAGATCCGGTTCCATCGTAATCCACACCCAGGCCGCCCCCTATATCAACAAACTCCACATTAAATCCGAGCTTACGGAGCTGAACATAGAACTGAGAAGCTTCACGTAAAGCTACCTTAATCCTCCTGATCTTTGTGACCTGGCTTCCAATATGGAAATGAATCAGGCGCACACATTCCCTCATTTTATTCTTCTCAATGAAATCGATTGCATCCAGCAGTTCACTCGAAGTAAGGCCGAATTTGCTGATATCACCTCCCGATTCTTCCCATTTGCCGCTCCCGACACTCGCCAGCTTAATGCGGATACCCAGGTTAGGTTTAACTTTCAGCCTCTTGGCTATTGAAGTGATAAGCTTCAGTTCATTGAGCTTCTCGACAACGAGGAAGATACGCTTACCCATCTTCTGTGCCAGAAGTGCAAGCTCAACATAATCTTCATCTTTATAACCATTGCATATAATCAGCGAATCGGGATCAGTATTAATGGCGATCACCGCGTGCAATTCAGGTTTCGATCCCGCTTCAAGTCCGATATTGAATTTCTTTCCGTGACTTACAATTTCCTCAACAACCGGACGCATCTGGTTAACCTTGATCGGGTAGATGATAAAATTCTGTGCTTTATAGTCATATTCTTTTGAAGCCTGCCGGAAACACTTCGAAATACTTATAATACGGTCATCAAGTATATCGGGAAACCTTACCAGAACAGGCGTTGATACATCAGAAAGAAGCAACTCATCAAGAAGCTCCTTCAGATCGACTGAAACACCATTTTTCTGCGGAGTGACAGTAACATTGCCCTTTTCATTGATCGAAAAGTAATTTACACCCCAGCCATTGATATTGTATAATTCGGCTGAATCTTCTACACGCCATTTCCTCATTTCATTAATTGACTAAAGATTGTGTGTTAAAGTCAGAAATTTGTATTTTTTTTGCAATGTTATTAAAATAACACGAAACAGGACAGAAAAAAAATAATAAAAAGATCTGCACTCTGTATTATGTGTCAGCATTAATAATACCTTATCAAAAATGAGAAGACCTGAAAAATACCGACTGACTGTGATGTTAACGGTCATTGCTTTAATTGTTTGTTCATTTGTGCCAGTTGAGATTTACGGACAGGAGTATGCAATAGGAGCAGATCTCTCATTCCTGAAAAGCGCTGAAGATAAGGGATTTGTTTTCAGGGAGAATGATTCTGCCAGACAGGGTCTGCAGATTTTCAGGGATCATGGATACAACTGGATCAGGCTTCGTTTGTTCCATACTCCCGCTTCACTGCCTAATAACCTGGGATATACCATTGAACTTGCAAAGAAAGCCAGGGAAATGGGTTTCAAATTTCTCCTCGACTACCATTATTCCGACACCTGGGCTGATCCCGGGAAACAGTACATCCCGAAAGCCTGGGAGGGTAAACCGCATAAGGATCTGGTAAAGGCAGTTTTCGAATATACAAGTGAGACCATCAAGGAGTTTAAACTTGCAGGTGTCCTTCCCGAAATGGTGCAGATCGGTAATGAAGTTATTAACGGGATATTATGGCCGGACGGCAAACTGCCGGAAAACTGGAATAACTTTGCTGAACTGATCAGGGCAGGTATTGATGGAGTGTATGACGGTTGCGGAACCTCAGAGCGGCCAAAAATAATGATTCATATTGATCAGGGCGGCAATAAGGAAAAAACAAAATATTTCTTCGACAAGTTTTTATCATATGGCATAGATTTCGATTACATCGGACAATCATACTATCCGTGGTGGCACGGTACCCTGCTTGAACTCCGTAACAATATGTATTTCATGGCAAAGGAATACAGGAAACCTGTGATCCTTGTTGAGGTTGCATACTGTGCATCCCCGACAGAATACAAAAAAAAGCCGGCACCATTCCCCGAAACACCTGAAGGTCAGAAGGAATTCCTCGATGAAGTCAATAAAATTGTACTGGGAACACCTGATAATCTGGGTGTCGGGATCTTCTGGTGGGAACCTGCTACAATGGGCGGCCGTTCGACACGCGATTTCTTTGATGAAAAAGGCAATGTACTGCCAGTGATAACTGTTTTCGATAAATATACAAGAAGATAACCGGACAGAGGATATAAAAGGAAAGTTCAGTCGATTTCTTCAGTTATAAGTTCGACCGGCTTTATTACTTTATATACAGGGTAAGGATAGTATCCCGTTCCCCACTGGGGTACCAGGTAACGATCAAAGAAATTCCATGTCATCAAACCATCGTTCGACTGAGGTTCAAGCAAATACGCAGCCAGATTGGCCAGTGGCTGAGCTGTCCGGATGACAACTGTTCCTGCCGGAAAATCAATCGTCTCTCCGGCAAAAGTTCCTCTTATCGTGTTGGTATAATGACCCTGGTTTAACCTTGCAGCCCCCTTAAGTTCACTTATTTGAAAGGTTTCTACATCTATTTTTGAATCCCGGCTCAGTTTCTCCATCCTTATTCCATGTAACTTCAGCACATCGAGTATTCCTTTATCCTTTATTGTCATAAGATAGGCATAAGGAAACTTAACGCTCCCGGATGCATAATAATCAATAAAATAAGGAACGGTAACAGTTTTCTGGCGATCACTTCGTCTGTAGCTTCTTCTGCCGCTGGCCTCGGTAACAACCTCAGCTTCATAAGTTTTGATAGTCACCTTTTCCGGCAGCGGTTTGACTCTGAGTTCGATTCCGAAAGAATCGGTGACAGCAGGATTAAGTCCGCGACTTACTGTTCTTTCATCTGCTGACCTAATCATTTCTTTAATTTCCAACTTATTGGCCTTTACATAATCGAGAAGCGATTTGATAAGATTATAACAACCATAAACTCTCGATCTGAAATCAGCATAAACATAATTTTCATTCAGTATTCCGAGCCTGTTTCGCAGCCCGTAGTAGTTGCTCATATACCTGGGATCAGGTACATCATAATACCATCCGTTCTCAGGCTTCAGCATGTTGTTAAACTCGCCGTAAAAGCAGTTCTCGGTATTGTACTTGTCCAGTAGCGTTTTCGATATTTGCGGCATCATTTTAGAACGCATATAGTCAATCAGTTCTCTGTCACCATTTGGATTGACCATCCATGTGAAAGTCACCGGCTCGACATGGTAAGATCCGTTTGTTGTATGGCAATCCATAAATACAGCCGGATCCCATGCGTTGAAAACTTGTTTTATCACACCGCGAACCTCAGGAGATTCGGCTTTCATGCCGTCCCTGTTAAGATCGAGGTATTGTCCGTTATGCCTCACTCCCACTCCGTTGACCGGACCGTTCTGATATGTTCTGTTCTGAGGGCTTATCTTTTCATTGCCGTCGGGATTAAAATTCGGACAGATCAGGAGAATAATATCATTCAGCAAATCGGAGTTTTTAATTGCAAGAAGGTCCCTGGCGAACATCAATGAAGCTTCCTTACCCTCGACTTCTCCGGCATGAATGTTCGCCTGGATATAAACCACAATACGGTCATCATCTTTAATCTGACGTGACGATTTTGGAAGAGGATTACCAATTATCATCAGCGGAATATCCCTGCCTTCCGATGACTTTGCAATTGTCTCCACTCTGATATATTTTGACGTTTTCTCAATCTGGCTGATAAAAGTCATTACATCATTGAAATTTGATGTGGATTTGAAATCCGACTTTTCTGCAATGGTCTGCACTTTACTCTGGCAGCACAGTTGATGCCCGTTCAGGAGTAAAATGAGAATTGAAATAATAATTCTGTTCATCAGGTTAATTATGAATAGTAAATCATAAAAGTAAGAACATTTAAAATAAATCACTGATCCCGGCTTTTCTTCTATCAGCAATTCATGAATATCCTGAAAAATACAATTTTTTGTAAAATGTGTTTAAATATTTATAATTTTGCGTTTTTAATTTAAAACAATTTATCATGAACAAAGGAACAGTTAAATTTTTCAATGTCAGAAAAGGATTCGGATTCATTAAGGATGCTGATTCAGAAAACGAATATTTTGTGCACGCGTCTGGCCTTATCGATAAGATTAAGGAGAATGATGAAGTCACATTTGAACTCGCCGAAGGCAAAAAGGGGATTAATGCAATTAACGTTAAGCTCGCCTGATTGAAAATAAAATGGTTTGTAAACCTGGCCGTCAAAAACTGACGGCCTTTTTTATTCTTAAATGCCCATAAAAAACTTGCAGGCTGATAAAAACCTGCAAGTCGTTAGATTGAAAGCCGGACACGATAAAAAAACTCATTATTTCTTCTTATCGGCTTTCTTGGCTTTTTTTGCAGCACGTTTTTCCTTCAGTGTTTTTGTCGGCTGCTTTTTTACTTTAGCCTGTTCTTTTGCTTTCTCGTGTGACATAGCTTAATAATTTATATTAAACAAGTGGTTCAAATATAGAAAAAAATCAATGATGATTTTCCTTCAGTTTTTAACAACAAACATTCAAATTATATATTTCCCTGCCCTTTTATCAAGAATCCAGGAAACATTTCCGTGTACAGGAACTATATGAGATGCAGGATAGTTAACCGCAATCTCATGCTGCCCTAAAATATCTTCAACGATATTTGATTTATTCAATCCTGTAACCAGGAAGGTTATCCAGTCGGCATTGTTAATAACTCTTCCTGTTATTGTTACTCTCTTCTGTCCTGAAACCGGATGAATGGCTGCTTCACAGACTTTTTCGGAATCCATCAGCCGCAGGTTTCCCGGAAAGATCGATGCCGTATGTCCATCATCACCCACTCCAAGTATTATCAGATTGAATGCCGGCAATCCGTCGCGCAGGCTTACATTAATGATCAATTCTGTCGAATATCTGGCCGCTTCCATTTCAGGATCATCCTCACCTCTGATCCTGTGTATATTGGCTGCGGGAATATTGATTTTACTCAGGAACAACCTGTAAGCCGTTCCATAATTGCTTTCAATGTCATCAGGAGGTACGCATCTTTCATCTCCCCAGAAAAAATGGACTTTTTGCCAATCAACAGAGCAGCTGTACTTATCAGCCAGGAGCGTATATAAGAGTTTCGGTGTGCTGCCACCGGAAAGTGCAATTGTAACAATGTGTTGGTTTTCAATAGCTTCCTTAATGAAATTAACCAGGTCATCAGCAAATGAATGAACCAGTTCTTCTGGCGTTGGGAATATTTTTAATGACCGGTTCAATGGATTCGAATAAAAAATTAACGGGATGTAAGGTTCAGAATTTACAACTCACAATATGTGCCATCCTCAATCAGGTTCCTGCAAGGGTATCGCCATGTAAGACCACACCCGTCAATGATGTTCCCCGATCTTTCGGGTCCCCAGGTTCCTGCGGGATAACCGTATACCTTGATGGAAGGATTATTTACCCATGCCCTCTGTACAGGTTCTATGAATTTCCATGCGGTTTCAATAGTGTCGTCGCGTGAAAAAAGTGTTGAATCGCCCTGCATCACATCAAAAAGCAGTCTTTCATATGCGGATGGGATACGGATGTCCGTAAGGTCTTTGTAGTGAAAATCCATATTCACATTCTTTAAATTGAATCCTGAACCCGGCTCCTTCATATCGAATTTCAGCAGGATCCCTTCATCGGGCTGAATCCTGATAATAAGCTGGTTGGCTGTCATGTTTTCATTCTCGCGCGGAAAAAGAGCATGGGGAGTTCTCTTGAAATAAATAACGATCTCCGTCACCTGTGCCGGCATGCGTTTACCTGTACGGATATAGAAAGGCACTCCGCCCCACCTCCAGTTATTGATAAAGAATTTGACTGCCACAAATGTTTCGGTCCGCGAGTCCTGAGCAACTCCTTTTTCAAACCTGTATCCGTTGATACACTCACCCCTGATGACTGAGCCGGTATATTGCCCCCTGATAACCTGTTTCGGCACATCTGTTTCCCGTATAGGTTGCAGCGATTGAAGAACTTTGTGAATTTCATTACGTATTGATTCGGGCTCCATTGATGCGGGTGGTTCCATTGCAGTCATACCTGTTAACTGAAGCAGATGGTTCTGCAACATATCCCTGAGGGCTCCTGCGGAGTCATAATATCCACCGCGGCTCCCAACGCCGATACTTTCTGCTGATGTGATCTCAACCCTGTGAATATAATTCCTGTTCCACAGAGGCTCAAATATTCCGTTGGCAAATCTCATTACGAGCAGGTTCTGAACTGTTTCTTTCCCGAGGTAATGATCTATCCTGAAGATCTGATCCTCACTGATCACTTCATGAAGATTCGTGTTGAGTGTCCTGCTTGATTCGAGATCATAACCGAACGGCTTCTCAATAATAAATCTCCTGAAGCCTGCAGACTGGTCTGCCAATCCGGCTTTAGCCAGATTCACCGATATACTTTCAAACATAAACGGTGGTGTCGCCATATAAAAGATATAATTGCCGTCTGCACCGACTTTTTTGCCGGTTTCAACCATGATCCCCTTCAGCTTTTCATAGCTGGCTGGGGATGAGACATCCATTGTGTGATATGTTAAACACTGTATGAAATCTTCCAGATGTGATTGTTCGTGATTCTGGATTTCAGAAAATGAAAGAATGCTCTCCTTCATTTTGTTACGGAACTCTGCATTGGACAACATGGAACGGCCCGTCCCGATTATGGCATATTTATCAGGAAGCATATTCTGGATTCGCAGAGAATATATTGCTGGTAAAAGTTTTCGGGAAGCAAGGTCTCCGGAAGCACCAAAAATGACCACTATGAGATTTTTGGGATTTTCCAGTTTCATTTTCTACAGAATATTAATAACAGAGAATCCGGAAATCTGTAATGAAGACAAGATACAAAATTGCGGCCGATCCTCCTGTAATGACAAATATAATCAGATTGTAAGACTAATCCATTATAAATTCATAATGGTTCATGCACGCAAATGTTAATTATTAGGTTTAAAACTTTTTTATCATTTTTTATATACTTGTTAATTATTTTCAGGATATTCGCTTTAATTCTAAAGAAAGTTACTTAATTTGTATCAAATTATCATTTTGATGTTTTTAATGAAGTCCATAGCATCATTAAAAGGTGTTGAAAGGTTAACCGGGAATGGCTGAGAATGGTATATGGTATAGGATTAGGGATTACCGTTCTCTGGAAAACAGGGGACGGTTTTTTTTTGGAATTTAACTTTTAACGGGATAGAAAGAGATGAAAACAAACCGGCCTGTGAGACAGGGACTGTACCTGCAGGAGTTCGAACACGATAATTGCGGAATTGGATTTGTTGCACACCTGAAAGGGAGGAAGTCACATTCAATAATAAGCAGCGGACTTGATATACTCAGGAACATGACTCACAGAGGTGCTGAAGGGGCTGACAGCAAGACTGGCGACGGTGCGGGTGTTATGTTACAGGTACCACGGGACTTTTATCTTATTCAGGGTTATCCATTGCCACCCGCAGGAAAGTTTGGAACAGGTATGGTATTTCTTCCTCGAGATATTTCTGAAGCATCTTATTGCGAGGAGATAATGCTCAGGATAATTAAAGAAGAGGGAGTAAATTTTATTTGCTTCAGGGAAGTCCCTAG
>JADDYF010000261.1 GCA_015712185.1 Bacteroidales bacterium | reverse complement strand
AAAACCATAAAACGGCCCATGGATCTTCAATGCATCGAGCATATACTGTGAACATGAAGGAGTATGCCTGCATGAAGGTCTTATAAACGGTGATACCATATACCTGTAGATATGTACCGGAAGTGCCAGCAAAAACACAAGTGCCTTTTTCACATGTTCAAACATGGGGCAAAGATAACATTTGAACACTGATCAATGATTTTATGTTGTTCGATTGAGCAATACAAGGATTTCCTGACAAATTGACGTTCAGGAACTATTTGGCAGATGTTTTGTACTACGTTGAAATGAAAATTTTACGGAGGAAACAAAAATGAATATCTGGATATTATTTATAGGCTTCATGATTCTCAGCTGGATCGTAAGTGCAACGCTGAAGTCAAAATTCAGGAAATATTCCAGGATACCTGTTGACAACGGCATGTCGGGCCGTGAAGTGGTTGAAAGGATGCTGCGTGATAACGGCATTTGTGATGTCCGTGTACAGAGTGTGCAGGGTAACCTGAGCGATCATTACAATCCCGAGAACAAAACTATAAATCTCAGCCAGGATGTATATAATGGCAGAAGCATTGCCGCTGCAGCAGTTGCGGCACATGAATGCGGACATGCAGTACAGCATGCCCAGGCTTATGCATGGCTCGGCTTCAGATCGAAGCTTGTGCCCCCTGTAAGCTTTGCATCCAAATATGTTCAATGGGTACTGCTTCTCGGTGTAATAATGGTAAATACTTTCCCGGCCCTGTTAATTACGGGGATCGTTTTATTCGCCCTTACAACTATTTTCAGCTTTGTCACCCTGCCTGTTGAGATAAATGCCAGCCGGAAGGCGTTAGCATGGCTGTCAAACGCAGGGATAACATCATACCAGAATCACGGGAAAGCGCAGGATGCACTTAAATGGGCTGCTTATACATATGTAGTGGCTGCGATCGGATCGCTTGCTACGCTGCTCTACTATGTTATGATATTCACGGGAGCAAGGGATGACTGACCTTACTACCTTCCCTCCACTTCAAGCCAGTTTGTGAGCTTGTCCAGGATCCTGACGAGGACCCACACAGCGGCTGCTGAGAAAAAGAGGTACATCCAGACGGGTGTCAGGTAGATTTTTTCAGAAATGAAATAATTCCTGCTTAGGTCGAAGAGAGTAAAAATTAAAAACATTATAAAGAAGCTGTGATACTCCCTTCTCAGGACATTTCTTCCTGAGAATGAGAGTTTTGGTGGAATGAATTTACCGGTAAAGGGGATGAATGCCCCTACGGTCGCCGACCATTTGTCGTATAGCTCACCGAATTTTCTTCTGAGGTACTGTTCTTCTGCAAACATTATCCTTTCATAATAAATCCAGTAAACAAGGCATACCACAACGGCAAACCACACTGACCGGACGAATAAAACTGGTCCCAGCATAACAAAAAAGTTACCAAGGTAGAGAGGATGCCTTACCAGCGAATAGATACCCGTCACATTCAGCTCATCGGCAATCTGTCCTGCGACCGTATTGCGACCGGAAGTATTTTTCGGCGTAAACCCTATTGTCAGGATCCTTATCAGCTGGCCGAAAAGACTGACGCCAAAAAATATCATTTCATTTCTCAGATCAAAAAGAATTGCCTGCCGGTTGCCCAGGTACATCATTAACATACCTCCGGCAACCAACAGAACAGGAGGCCAGGTTCTTCTCTTAAAAAGCCAGTTACCGCTGCTTTCAAATTCATGTACCAGTGCCATTGTCAGAAAATTACTGCGGCAAAAGTAGAAAAATTCTAGAAACTGTACCTTATCCTGAGAAATACAAGATTTATCCTCGACTTTGTCCCTCCAATTTTTCCGTCAAAATGCTGCCAGAAAAGAGAAAAGTCTGCATTTTCAGCAAGGGAATAATCAATTGCAGGTCCGGTGAAATAACCTTTAAGATCGGGGAACCACATTGCTGAAAGGCCGATTCTTAGCAATGGTGTTGCTGCCCATGTAAACTGTCCGAAAGCTGAAAATTCCGAAAATGCAAGATCCTTTGCGGACAGGTTTCCGGTGTATAAGCTTGTGAAATTCTGCAGGTCAAGGGGATTGCTGCAATACATCAGCTGAATCTGCAACATTGAATTATCTCTGAGAATTTTATCAATTCCCGCTGTGATGATCGCTGTCCCTGTTGTGTCGCTGAAAGATTTGAGGGGGTGGAACCACGATCCCTCACCCCTGAATGAAAGGGAACCCAATGACCCCGACCATCCAGCGCCTGCGACAATATCTGAGCTGTTTGAATATCCTCCGAGGAACTGAATATCATATCCCCATCTGCTGAAACGGAATAATCCGGCAGCAGTAATATCATTTTCACTATCGGCTTTTACTGCCAGTTCAACAGTCGATGACCATGAAGGATAATATTGCAGCCTTATTGCATCACTGCCTGGTCTCTCGATATAGTCAATATCAAAAAATGAATATGCATTGAAAATATCATTCGGATTCCATACCAGTGTCTGCCCCCAGTTGATCCGCTGCCGGCCAATCCTGGCCTGGAACCTGCCATAATTAAAATCGAGCCACAGCCTGTCGATGGTTGTGTTGAGAAAAAATGACTTTTCATTAAAGATGTTCCACGACATGTCAATCAGTCCTTCATCAGATCCTATCATCTCTGAATAGGTTTTTCCCATCCTTGCCATATCACCTGTAAAAAACCGGTTTCTGAATTCCGCTGAAAATGTTATGTTATCGCTTAGGTAGGCCATAAAATTAAGTCTGTTGTGAAGCAGGAAGTCATTTATGAATGGTCCGGTCAGAGTATCGAAAATGACACTTTGCATGGATGTAAGGTATCCGCTCAGGGTAACTGATTTTTTGTCCTGAGTAAACGATTTTTCGGTATGTAATAACAATGTAATTACGGCAATTGTGACTATGATTTTTCTCATCGGGACAAATATATTATACGGGAAGTTCCCTTATATCATCAGAGATTACTTTCCCGTCTTCCAGAGTAATTACACGGTGTGCCATTTTAACCACTCTCGGGTCGTGTGTCGAAAAAATAAATGTGATCTTTGATTCGTGGTTCAGCTTCTCCATTATCTCGAGAAGCGTTGTGGCAGCTTTTGAATCAAGGTTGGCGGTAGGTTCGTCGGCAAGAATAAATTTCGGCCTTGAAGCAAGGGCTCTGGCTACTGCAACTCGTTGCTGTTGTCCACCCGACAGTTTTGTTGGTCTGCTGTTAATCCGGTCACCCAGACCAACAGCATTCAGCAGCTCAAGTGTCCTTTTGTCCTTTTCTTTTGGCGGCCATTTCTGAAGCATCATTATGAACTCAACATTTTCCTTTGCCGTCAGTACAGGTATCAGGTTATAAGACTGGAATACAAATCCTATATTATTCAGCCTGAAATCGATAAGTTGTGATGATTTTAGTTTCGACAGGTTGGTTCCGCCAATGATTATTTCACCTGATGTCGGCATGTCAAGCCCGCCTATCAGGTTCAGCAGGGTTGTTTTACCCGAACCTGATGGACCGACTATAGCAGCAAATTCAGCCTGCACAAAGTCAAGGGTTACATCGTTTACTGCATGAACCTTTACCTCTGTTGAATTATATATTTTATTCACATTTTTCAATTCAAGTATCTTCATGGCTTACCAGTTTATATTATTTTATTCTGTTCTGAGCGCTTCAACCGGATTTAATTTAAGAGCCTTTCGCGCCGGCCAGAGCGAAGAAATTATCGCGGTGGCAATTACCATTATCGTTGTAAAAACAAAGAATTCAGTGGTCATGACCGGATACACCCTTGCTGCAAATCCGATAGCTTCAAATCCTTCACCCCACCCGGTAAAATGAATCCCTGTTTTTCCAAGAGCTTCCACAATGACCCATCCTGAAAATATACCGGCCACCGCTCCGACAGCTGTCAGAAAGATAGTTTCCAGCATAATCATTTTAAAGATCCTCCTGCGGTTCATCCCTAT
>JADDYF010000252.1 GCA_015712185.1 Bacteroidales bacterium | reverse complement strand
ATGGTCTGATGGTCTGATGGTCTGATGGTCTTGGGGTCAGTGATTATTTCAGGAACGTCTTATAAAAAGCTGTTACTTTCTCTTTTTCTTTCTCCCACGAAAGTGATTCAGAGGCAGTAACCGCATTCTGCTTTAATTTATTCAGAAGCACCCTGTCATCTCTTAATGTGACAATTGCCTTGCTTATCTCCTCAGGTGTTACAGATGGTATAATAATTCCGCAATTGTTTTCAGTAATTATCCTGCTTATCTCCGGAAGGTTGCCTGCTACAACAGGAATTCCTGCAGAAATATAATCAAACAGCTTGTTCGGCAGGCTGAACCGGTAATTAAGGTTTGTGTCCTTTTCGAGACTCAGCCCTGCATCTGCTGATCGTGTATATCTCATAAGCTCCTGCCATGGTACTTTCGGAATAAATCTGATTCTATCTGTCATATGTAAAACGCCCGCTCTTTGCTTTAGTGAAAGGATTTTATCGCCAGAACCGACAATAAGCAGGGACACCTGTTCTGTCATCCTGACGGCATCTATCAGCTCCTCACCTCCCTTATCGATATTGATGCCGCTTCCCTGGAATATGAGAAGAAGGCTATTTTCCTCAATGCCCAATTCTTTTCGTGAAAAGGCCCGGATGTCTGAAGAATTCTCTGAACAATTCCGTACCACAGATGGCTTAATTCCATATTCCTTAAAATATTGTTCAGCAATCATGCTGCTTACAGTCATCACATGTTTCAGATTGGGGAAGATCATCCTCTCGACAGCCTTCCAGATCCGTCTTACAATGGGACGGCCGTTCAGTTCCGGCAATCCGGTAAAATACTCATGCGAGTCGTAAACAAGAACTTTTGTCTTCAGCTTTGAAACGAGAAAGTTTGGGAGTAATGTATCAAGATCGTTGGCTACATAAAGATCATATTTATGAAAAACGAGGTAAATAAAGAGCCGGATATTGAAGAACTTGTAGAAGAAAAATCCCCGCCTGATCAACATCCTGAATCTTTTTGTCCTGAAAGGTACAGATCCGGAATCGCAGCATTCTCCCATCCTTCTTCCGACAATTGTTACTTCACATCCTAAAGTGCTGACCGTCTCTGCAATCTTAAGAACACGCTGGTCATAGCATATGCAGTTTGTAACTGAGAATACAACGCGGATTTTGTTGTCTTGATCTGGCATGACTGTCTACATCATTCCCGGTTTCTGGTTCTTTCTGGCAAAATCGACTATTTTAGTAATGCGCCTCAGCCTTGTCTCAGGTTTTTTCGCACTTCTAAGCCATTCCAGATAAATCCTGCGTGAGGATAGTGAGAAGTTCACGAAATTGGTAAAAGCAGTTTTATCTTTACCCAGCTTTTTATTCAGATCTTCAGGTATTTCAGGATCCCCATCTCTTCTGTCGTCATATACCAGTTCCGGTTTTTCCATCGCTTCCCTGAAGGCATCCAGACCCGCTTTTTGCATTAGTCCTGCCTTTATCAGCTTATGGACTCTGTCAATATTATATTTTGACCAGCGACTTCCGGACCTGCGCGGAGTGAAACGCTGGATATAAAAATCCTCATTAATCCTCTTTATTTTCCCATCTATCCATCCGAAGCAGAGTGCTTCTTCAACTGCATCGTTATACGGAATACGGGGCTTTCCTGAGTTCTTCTTATAATATCTGAGCCAGATCTCCTCAACTTCTGTGTGATTTTTCTCAAGCCATTTACGCCACTCATTGCGGTCCGCAACATAGAGTTCCATAAGCCAATTTTATAATAATGTTATACATCGTAAGCGTTGTATCATTGTCTGCTCATGCGGTTATGCCGATACCGTTGCACCACTTACCCCTTTATAATATATCTTAAAAGTGTTACAAACTTTGGCCTTTTACCCACCAGGATAATTGCTGACCGGAATATACGGGCTCCCGCCCATACGCACAGGATTGTGAACAGTATCACACCAATAAGTCCAACTACAGGTTGCCAGAAAGGGATCGTAACGGATGTCGACTGCCTGAGAAGCATCAGCATGGGTGTCCACAGGGGGACAAGGGAGAGGCCGGTCGCCATTTTTCCAAGGGGATTCAATATCACAGGCATCATAAGAAACAGAGGAATGATTATTGGCAGCATAGCAGGAAACTGAATAGCCTGGGCATCTTTTGAATCATTACATATTGCACCCAGCGATGCCATGATCGATCCTACCATAATAATATTCAGGATCATATATACAAAGAACCATGGCAACACATTATACGGGATCAGGTGAGTCAGATCCATTTGTCTCATGGTGATAACCGCGCCAGCAATATAGATAGCTGATGTTGTCAATGATACGGCAAGACTTCCAAGTATCTTTCCGGTCATGAACTGCCATGGAGTAACCGTACCAAGAAGGACTTCCGCTATCCGCTCACTCTTCTCTTCCATAACCGCGTTCAGGAGGGGCACCGCCGATCCCATAATCATCATGAACATCAGTAATAAAAGTATATATGGGACGAATATTGTCTGCATCTCATTGCTTCTCCTTGCATCAACCACTTCGCCTGTCTTTGTATCAACACTGACAAGCCCCATTGCCTCGGCATCCACCCAGTAAAACAGATCTTTCACTTTTTCGGGGCTTATACCAAGATCCAGAACTCGTATTTCTCTTATTTTATTATTAATCACATTGTTTAACCAGTTCCTGATATTATCAATTGCAGCATTTTCACCATAGTAAATTATCCTTGAATTCTCCTGTTCCGTTCCCGGATGGATAACATCTGGTCCTATCTCAGCAAATGCATGGATCTCTTTCCTGCGCACCCTGTCGCTCAGCAACAGCTTTTGCCTGTTTAAATCTGAAACAGTATCGTAATCAACAAATTCAAAGTAGACAGCAGGTAGTACCTTTTCTCCTTTTTCATTTAGTAATTCATTACTGTTCCTGTATTCCGCAGTGCTTTTAAGGTAATCAACAAAAAGACCGGATCTGTCGAGAACACAAATCCTTTTATCATTCACATCTACTTTATCTTTTAAGAGAGTGAATACCAGCAAACCTCCTCCCATAAAAACAGGTAACAGAAGAATGGAGACCAGAAATCCTTTGGTTCTGACTGCAACGCGGTACTCACGTTTTGCTATTATGAGTGCTTTATTCATTTTTTTCCGTTTTTTCAGGACGTGCGATCCTGATAAAAATATCATTGAGTGAAGGAGAGGCCACCTCAAATTTTAAGATCCTTGTTCTTGCCATTACCGCAGAGAGTATCTGCTGATGGTCAATCCCTTGCATCATCCTTATCTCCTGTAACTGTCCGAAATCATTGATTTTCTCAATGCCCGGGATACCGTCGAGCACGCTCGCTCCTTTCTCGGATTGAATACGTATTGTATCCTGACCGTAAACCTTCTGGATTGATACAAGCGTTCCGTCAAGGACTTTTTTCCCTTTATAGATCATAAAAATAAAGTCACACATTCTCTCGGCAACAGACATATCGTGAGTACTGAAAAGAACCGTAGCCCCTTCCTCTCTCAGGTCAAGTATCACATCCTTAATTATCTCGGCATTCACGGGATCAAGTCCGCTGAAGGGCTCATCAAGTATTATAACCTCCGGTCTGTTAATTATAGTTATTATGAACTGAACTTTCTGACTCATCCCCTTGCTTAGTGTTTCAACTTTTTTCCCTGCCCACTTTGTAAGTTCAAACTTCTCGAGCCACAGATCCGTCTCATTTGACGGTTTCCTAAGATGTTTCAGTTCACCGTAAAAGTTGATAAGTTCCTTTAATTTCATTTTCCTGTAGAGACCTCTCTCCTCGGGAAGGTAACCGATAGTATCGATACGGCTTCCGATATGTTTCCTTCCGAAAATACGTATCACTCCGCTGTCGGGATATAATATGTTCATTATCATCCTGATGGTAGTAGTCTTTCCCGATCCGTTAGGACCTATGAATCCATATATACTTCCGCGGGGAACCTGAAGGGTTAGGTCGTCTACTGCAATATGATTGTCGTAACTCTTGGTAATGTGATCGAGTTCAATGATATTCATATACAACTATTCACTTTTAAGCACTTTCAATCACCTCAAATTCAATTAATACCTTTACAATATCTACAATTTCCGGGATATTTGCATCCTCAACGCTTGCTTTTTTCATTATTTCCTTTATACTGAGGAACTCCGCGGTTGGAAATGGTAGATGAAACAGGAATTTACCCTGAGGTATTGACAGGTTTATTTTCCTTTCTGCACGATTACGTCCTTCTCCCATCCATATCGTCATACTGCTTATATAATCATTGCTTCTTGATGTAGTGAATTTGATCCGTGCATTCTTCTTCTCCCTGATCCTCATCTTCAATCTTGTATCATTCACCTCTTCACCGTGAGCAAAAGAAGTGAGGTCAATTGATATTGTAATCCGGTTTGTTTTCAACCGGTACCTGAAATAGGGACGTTTCCCTTCATAAACTTCCTCCCTGTCCAACATTTTGAGGCTAAATAAGTCCTCCAAGAAATCCTGGACAGTTTTAATATGTAAATCAAGGCGGGATGCTGCTTCGGATGAAGAAATAGTTTTGTAAGTAGCCAGAAGTCTGAAAATCTCTTCAGCATAGTCTTTGGACAGGCATGACCCCAGTTTTGCTGCTTCTTTGAAATCCACTGTTGTTCAGATATTAAGATGTTAATCCTAATCCTAGTTCGTTCAACTGATATATAATTCTATCAGCTTCGCCTTTACAGTAATAGCTTAAAAATTCAATGAACAGTTTCCCTAGATTTTCGCAAAGTTGATCGAAGGAGAGTTCTTCCTTGTACTTCAAATAATCTTTCTTTGAAATATTGACCGTTACATTGCCCTGGAGGTCAAAAGCAATCCAGCTTCTGGTTTGTCTGAATTTAACAGGATTAAACAGGTAGTTAAATTCGTCATCCATTTTAACGGGAATAATAACGACACGGTTTTCTTCAAAATATGGCATGGCAATAAGATTTTTCTTCAGGAATGCTGCGAAGCCAAATAACTGGTCCCTTGTATATTCCGCTCTTCCTGAAGGATGCGGGCGTTCAGTGAATCCGTCAGGCTGAGGCCCAATAGTCATGGAGGCGAGCTCGAACACTTCGCGCCCTTTCCATTTTGCCCTTTTTGTGAAAAAAAGGTAAAAGAGCCATATCGTTGAAGCCAGAAGAAATATAAATAACAGGGTGGGAACTACCGGATCGATTCTTACAAATAATGAAA
>JADDYF010000242.1 GCA_015712185.1 Bacteroidales bacterium | reverse complement strand
GCATTGTTCGGCATCTTTTGCAGCTTTCCTTGCAGGCAGAACTACCCTCCGGTCCTCAACCTTTGCCCCTGCTTTTCTCATAATTTTATTAATCTGGTCCAGTGTATCTTTTTCCACAAGGCCAAGGGCATATTCCACAGAACACCTGAAGTATCTCCTGATAATCTCCTGATAAGAAGCTTCCGTGATTATCTTGTCATTCACTATACCCGCGCTTGCACGGTTCACTCCCATATCAGTCGGTGACTGGTACATCGACTCGCCGCCTGTTATTTTTTCAAAGATCCTTTTAAGAAGATGAAATGCCTCTATATCACGGTTATAATTTGCACTCTTTACATTATATGCTTTCAGGTGATGTTCATCGATCAATACCCTGTCTTCGAGGTCTACAGTCGCAGCTTCATATGCAAGGTTTACCATATGTTCAACAGGCAGGTCCCAGATCGGGAATGTTTCAAATTTTGCATACCCGGCTTTAATACCCTTCTTATACTCGTGATACAGGTTGCAAAGGCATGTAGCGAGCTTGCCACTGCCCGGACCCGGTCCGGTGACGATCACAATGGGTTTGGTAGTGGTTATATATTCATTTGCTCCGTACCCCTGGTCGCTTACTATCAGATCTATTTCTTTGGGATATCCTTTTGTTGGAAAATGAAGATATACTTTTATGTCACGCAGCTCAAGCTTGTTCTTAAATGATTTTGCAGGCGATTGATTCTGATACCGCGTTATGACCACTGCCTTGATATCAATACCCCACTCCCTGAAATCATCAATGGTCTTTAATGCGTCAACGTCATATGTAATCCCGAAATCAGCCCTTACCTTTTTCCTTTCAATGGCGCCGGCATGTATGCACAGTATTACATCAATCTTGTCCTTCAGAATATGGAGTAGCCGCATCTTGACATTAGGATCGAATCCCGGCAGCACCCTGGCTGCATGATAGTCATAAAGTATCTTGCCGCCAAATTCCAGGTAAAGCTTATGGTTGAACCGGTTAACCCTTTCAAGGATAGCATTGGTCTGTTCCAGAAGGTACTTATCATTGTCAAATCCGGTGTGATTCGTAATTCCCATTCTCCTTCCCTGCGATACTTTGATCAGAATAAATTGTCGTCTCCAATATTAGCAAAATTTTCAGTTCACTATAATCCCGGTTGAAAAATCTTGGTTTATGGATTTTATCCTGCATAGCTATAGTATTGCAGGGTACTTTTAGCCAATAATTGTCTAAATTTGATGAAGTACCAATTATTTAAACGGAATGAAAAGGACTTTATCAATAATTGTTTGTCTGCTGACTATAGTTTCTTTTGCAGGAGCACAGCAGAATGCATCTGTTAGCTTTGAACAGTACCTGTCGCTAAGGCAGGCCGGCAGTCCCTCTATCTCACCAGATGGCAGGAATGTTGCTTTTACCATTACTTCCACCAACTGGAAAGAGAACGGTTATGACACGGAAATATGGCTTTCAAAGAATGGTGAAGAACCTTTTCAGCTCACACGCACGCTCAAGGGAAACAGCAGCTCACCTAAATGGTCGCCCGACGGCAAATGGATAGCATTTCTCGCTGACCGTGGCGCAAAAACCCAGATATTTGTAATCGGGAAAGATGGCGGCGAAGCACAGGCTGTCACAAATGAGACTGAAGGAATAAATAATTATGAGTGGTCGCCTGACGGGAAACGGTTTGCGATCTTAAAGAATGATCCCGAAAGCAAAAAGCTCAAGGCAATAAAAGAGCGCTACGGCAGCTTTGCTTTTGATGATGAGGAATTTACTATCGCGCATCTGTGGATGGTTGAATTTTTACCCGACCTGATCCCATCTCCTGATGAGAGACCATGTTATGAGACCGGCGACAGTACGCAAAAAAATGATTGTTCTGCTTTGCCAAAGGCTGTACGTTTAACCGAAGGAGAATTTACGGTGACCGGATATCTCTGGTCTCCCGATGGCACCATGATTGCTTTCGGTCATCAGCCTGATCCCCTTGTGATGTCAACCTCCCGGTCTGATATTTCAATTATAACTGTAGCTTCAAAGAAAATAACACTGCTTGTCAAAAATCCTTCAGGAGATAATCTGAACAGGTGGTCACCTGATTCCCGGGAGATACTTTATAAAAGCAGCGTTGATGATACGGTTTCAAACTATTATAAAAACGATAAGCTTTTCCGGATATCAGTTTCCGGAGGTACACCGGTAATGCTTGCCGCTGAATTTGATGAAAACAAATATATACAGGACTGGACGGCTGAAGGTATATATTTTACGGCAAATCAAAAGGCCTCCCGTAACAGCCTCTTCAGACTGGACCCGGCAACAAATAATTACAGCATGGTCCCCGGATTGCCCGATTTCGTCGGCAGTGTGAGATTCTCTTCTGACGGTAAACATATGGCTTATACAGCAAGACAAGCGAACTCCCTTAACGAGGTTTATTTGGCAAGTAACGGAAAGCATGTCCGGGTCACAAATATGACAGGACAAATAGAAAACTGGAATACCCCGGTTAGTGAAATCATAAGGTGGAAGAGCAAGGACGGAACCGAGATAGAGGGTATTCTGCATAAGCCGAAGAACTTTGATCCAGCCGATAAATACCCGCTTTTTGTCGTGATCCATGGCGGTCCGACAGGCATTGATGTTCCAACGCCCCTGCCCGGAGGTTTCTACCCATTGATACAATGGATTGAAAAAGGGGCCCTTGTCCTTCGTCCGAATTACAGGGGATCGGCAGGGTATGGCGAAAAATTCCGCTCGCTGAATTTAAGGAATCTGGGTGTCGGTGATATGGAAGATGTAATGTCAGGAGTCGATTATCTTATAAAACAGGGTTATGTTGATACAGAAAAAATGGGCTGTATGGGCTGGAGCCAGGGCGGTTTTATATCTGCATTTCTGACTACGAATACCACTCGTTTCAAGGCAATTTCAGTTGGAGCAGGGATATCTAACTGGGTTACTTATTATGTAAGCACTGATATACATCCTTTTACACGCCAGTACCTTCAGGCCACACCCTGGGAAGATATGAAGATCTACCAGAAAACCAGCCCAATGACAAACATACTGAAAGCAAGAACACCAACTCTTATTCAGCATGGTGAGTTTGACAGGAGGGTACCGATCTCAAATGCCTATGAACTTCTTCAGGGACTGCAGGACAATAATATCCCTGCAAAGCTTGTTGTATATAAAGGATTCGGTCATGGCATCTCAAAACCAAAAGAGCTTCTGGCAGCTATCTGGCATAATTACCAGTGGTTTGGAAAGTATGTATTTGGCGAGGAGATAGAACTGCCTGTGACGGAGAAATAGAAAAACAAAAACGTCTTGATGAACTTCATTCCGAAGCTGGTTCTGACAGCAGCCATAGGACTGTCATGGAATTATACTTATAATTATACTGATTTACTTGATTTAAAGGAATGGGTAAAGGATGCTACAAAGGAGTATTCACCTGATTCCTGGGATCTGCTGATGAATTACGAGAGTATTCCTCCAAAACAGGAAGCAAAAGCTGTAAACGGCAGGGTCATCACAAAGAAGACGGTCAGTGCGTTTTATTACCTCAAAGGCAGAAACATGATCGATCTTCTTTCGTCAATGGCAACGAATATTCATGAGATCGCACATGGTTACTGCGATCAGAATATCTTCCGGTATGCCCGCGAAAAAGGTATCAAACTCGACATTGATAATGCTGAAGAGTTTCTCTTTTACTCTCCCTCCCGATCCTTTTTCATATCATTTCCGCTTAAATCGCTCTTCCCTTCCAGAGAGCTCGTCCCGAACATTCCCAGGAATCTCAGGACCTTCCGGTATGATACCTATATTAACGGCAGAACATCTACGCAATCAGAAGGAGTCATAGGATTGCTTAATGAGCTGCATGCATATTATCTTGAATCAAAATTCTGCTACGAGATGCTTAAACCATACAAGAAGGCTGAAGGTTCAGATGTTATGGGTCTTTTTGAATGGGTTTATCATTCGCAAAGCAAGATGACTGCTTTCTTTGAATTCGACTTCTTTATAAAGGAGTACCTGCTGCATATGAAAAGAAAATATCCCGACGATTACAGGAAATTACTGGGCTACAGACCTTTCACTGAAGCATATGTCACAATCCATACTTCGTATAAAGAACTGACAAACAAATATCTGCAGAGGATAACAAGGGAAATGACAAGTCTTAATGCATCGGGTAAGGGTGAAGCCAGGATTGAAGGAAACAGGATATGGGTAAAAGAGGCCGGCAGTGATGCAAGTATAGGTACCCCTGTCTTTTCAGCTGATATGGAAACTCTTTTACCTGTCCTGAACGGCAGCCGTTACCAGGAAATAATTGTCGATTTCCTAATCCCGAGAATTAAATAGAGACAGCCACCGCAGGAAGAATGAGACATTCCGTCAGAATAACAAAAAAGAATCATATAACATCCTTTATCTTAAAGAAGAACAAAGTGCTCCCCGAAAATAAGATCAATATCAAAAAGACGTAGTAAAGAAAGAAATAGGCACCGGACTGGATTCCCAGTGCCAGGAATAGTGCCAGACCAG
>JADDYF010000238.1 GCA_015712185.1 Bacteroidales bacterium | reverse complement strand
ACCAGGAGCTTTTCATCACAGGGCTTGAAGTATCGGGGGTAGTGAAGAATATTGCAGTACCTGTCGACAGAACCGATACTATCATATTTGATAAGGGTGAAAACAATTTTCATCTGACTTTTTCTGCTTCCGATTTTGTCAGCTCAGATAAAACCCTCTTCAGGTACAGGTTATCGGATATCAATAGAAGCTGGATCGAAACCGATCACCATAACCGGAATATTAATTACTCAAATCTAAAACCAGGCTGGTATACGCTTGATATACAGGCAACAAACAAAAACGGAGAATGGTCTGCAGCAAAGAAGATTACCATCAGGATCAATCCTTATTTCTATCAGACAGGATTTTTTCTGCTTCTGTTATTTCTCCTTATTCTGGCTGTTCTTATCGCTTCAGTCTCATTATATATAAGGGATATGAAACAGAAAGAGAGATTAAAGCATGATGAACTTAAACTTCAATCGCTGCGCGGACAAATGAATCCTCATTTTATTTTTAATTCGCTCAACTCAATCAATTATTTTATTTCAAATAACGACAGGCTTTCGGCAAACAGGTATATCGCGGACTTCTCGAGACTTGTCAGGACTATCCTTTCAAGCCTTGGAAACAATTATATACCTTTTGAAACAGAGGTGGGTTCGCTCAGGGATTACCTTAATATTGAACATCTGAGGTTTGGGGATAAATTCGACTTTGAGCTGAAGACAGAAGAGATCGGCGATTATAACCGGACTGAAGTGCTTCCGGGGCTTGTCCAGCCATTCGTGGAGAATGCCATATGGCATGGTGTCAGAGCCCTTGAGAATCGGAAAGGTATAATAAGGATAAGGTTTTTACCAACCAATAATGACCGGATCAAATGCATTGTCGAGGATGACGGAATAGGCCGGAGGAATTCAGACGAGAGACATAAACAGGCTGACAGACACCAATCGAGAGGGATTGATATAGTTATTGAAAGATTGCAGCTCATAAGCAAGATACGTGGTGTCAGTTATGATCTCGAAATTGATGATCTGTATCCTGAAAAGTCTGAAACAGGAACGCGCGTAAAGATAGACTTGCCTGTTAAATAGGATAAGGAACCTTACTGAGAAAATATGTTTAATTAAAATCACATAATTTTAAACCTTCAAGGAAAGAACTGATGATCAGCAGTGTTTTCACGAAAAATTTATGACACAAATGATAAAGGCTGCAGTTATTGATGATGAGGAGCCTTCCAGGGAAGTGCTCTGCAACTATCTGAAGGAGTTCTGTATGGATGTTGAGGTCGTTGCCACAGCCTCATCTGTAAAAACGGCATTCAGGGTAATCAACAAGTATAAACCCGATCTGGTCTTTCTTGATATCGAGATGCCTGACGGGAAAGGCTTCGATCTTTTAAAAATGTATGAGAAGATTGATTTCAAGGTAATTTTCGTTACTGCATATTCGGAGTATGCCATAAAGGCTTTCAGGGTGAATGCAGTAGATTACCTTCTTAAACCAGTCAAGATTGATGAATTGCAGGCAGCAGTAGAAAAAGTGAGAAACAACAGAAATGATACATCCTATCCTGTCAGGATTGCCGAAATACTTAAAAGCCTTTCAGGTGACCAGTCGGTACAGCAAACAATAGTCATACCTCATATGAAAGGTTTTGATGTACTGAAGGTCAATGAAATAATAATGTGTAAAGCTGACGGGTACTGCACCATTCTCTTTCTCGAAGGAAACAGGAAAGTGATAAGTTCAAGGAACCTTAAGCAATATGAGTCCCTTCTTGCAGAGCATAATTTTATCAGGGTACATCATTCCTACCTCGCAAACCTGGGGCATGTTACAGGGTATACCAAACAGGGTGAAATAATCCTGACCGAAAATAACAAGGCTTTTCTGGGGGATAATTTCAGGAATCAATTCCTCAATAAATTCAGGAGTAAGCTGTAACTATCATTCAGCAAGTTTTTCACAGTACTTTTCATCCCGGAACACATTTCCGGCGGAGGATAATACATTCTAATTAACAGTTTCTATTAAGCCCCGGTTGTAAGATTGTACCGGTCTGTTAGTTCCGGGGAGGTTACTGTTAATTCAGCTTGAAGTGTGTGCAAAATATTACTATTTTTCTCCTTAACTTTTGTTAAAACTTTAAATTTTCCCCCGGCCCGTAAAGATCTTTAGCGGGCAATTCATAAAATGAGCCTCTCCCCGGGGCTCATTTTTGAATAAAAAGAAAAGGCGCCACTGATCAGCGCCTTTCACCCCCCGGAGAATCCGGTATTACTAACCTAAATAACCCTTCAGTAGTCTGCTTCGGGAAGTATGTCTTAACCTTCTGATTGCTTTTTCCTTTATCTGACGCACTCTTTCTCGGGTCAGTCCGAATTTCTCTCCGATCTCCTCGAGTGTCATCTCCTGACAGCCTATGCCGAAGAAGAACCGGATAATATCTCTTTCCCTCTCGGTAAGCGTTGCAAGAGCCCGGTAGATCTCCCTCGATAGCGATTCATCCATGAGCAGCTTATCAGCAACCGGGGAATCACTATTTGTCAGGACATCGAGCAGGCTGTTATCCTCACCTTCAATAAACGGGGCATCCACAGAAACATGCCTTCCTGATACCTTGAGTGTATCAGTAACTTTTTCCTTTGGGAGTTCAAGTACATCTGCAAGCTCTTCCGGAGAGGGTGTACGTTCATTCTCCTGTTCGAACTTTGAGAATGCTTTGTTTATCTTGTTAAGCGATCCTACCTGATTCAGAGGTAACCTGACAATTCTCGATTGCTCGGCAAGCGCCTGCAATATCGACTGCCGGATCCACCATACCGCATAGGAAATAAATTTGAAACCTCTGGTCTCATCAAATTTCTCAGCAGCTTTAATAAGACCAAGATTGCCTTCGTTGATAAGATCCGGCAGGCTGAGCCCCTGGTTCTGATACTGCTTTGCGACAGAAACAACAAAACGCAGATTGGCTTTTGTGAGCTTCTCCAGAGCTGTTCTGTCTCCTTTCTTTATCCGCTGAGCCAGTTCAACCTCTTCTTCAACCGAAATCAACTCTTCTTTACCAATCTCCTGCAGATACTTGTCCAGCGATGCACTTTCTCTGTTTGTTATGGATTTGGTAATTTTTAACTGTCTCATTGTGTTAAAAAAAATTTCCGCGAAGTTAATACATTTCCAACGAATAACAAAAAATCCGGTATATTGTTTTGAACAATATACCCGGACTTTTCATCTTATTGTATAACAACAACTTACAACTTAATTCCAGCTAGTTTCCGTACCTGAAATCAAAGACTCTTCCGTCAGGGAATACGCCCTTAATTGATTTCAGGGATTTTTCGTTATTACCTGTCACCTGGCGTACATCTTCTGCACTGTTAACCCTCTTGTCATTAATGCTCTGGATAATGGTTCCTTTCCTCAGCCCCATATCCTTGAAAAGGCCATCATTAAGCTCTGTTATTTTCACTCCGTGATCAATGTCAAATGATTGTCTGTCCGAAGAATTAACTGCTTCAAGGCGTGCACCAAAAACCACACCGGTACCCATACCGGGTTTCACAATGCTTGTGCTTCCTGCAACATTCTTCATTGTTATCGGTACTGTATTTTCCTTGCCGCCTCTTAAATATGTAATGGTTGCCCTGTCTCCCGGACGATGCTTGGTGACCTGCTCCTGCAGCTCTGATGAAGTACTGACAGGCGTTCCGTCAAATTTTATAATAACATCATCCACTTTAAGCTTGGCTTCTTCAGCTGCACCACCCCCCTTCACCTCAGTAATGATAGCACCTTTTACTTCCGGCAGATTCTGCTTCTCAGCAACTTCGGAAGTCACATCCGTCATGGTAATACCTATAAGAGCACGCTGGACTTCACCAAATTGCTTCAGATCATCAACCACTTTCTTTACTATACTTACAGGTATAGCGAATGAATTACCAGCATAAGCGCCGCTAGGAGAATAAATTGCGGCAGTAATGCCAACAAGCTCTCCCTTGGTATTAACCAGCGCACCTCCGCTGTTTCCCATGTTAAGTGCTGCATCTGTCTGGATGAATGATTCAATGCGGTAATCATCATCAATTATCTGCAGATTCCTGCCTTTTGCGCTTACAATCCCTGCAGTTACAGTTGAAGTCAGATTAAAGGGATTACCCACTGCAAGAACCCATTCACCTATTTTAAGGTTATCCGAATTTCCGTACCTGAGATATGAGAGATTTGAAGCCTTGATTTTTATCAGGGCAATATCCGTACTGGGATCTCTGCCGACAACCTCAGCCTTGAATATCCTGTTGTCATTAAGCTTGACCTCAATATTGTCAGCATCCTCAATAACGTGGTTGTTCGTGATTATATAACCATCAGATGATATAATCACACCCGACCCGAATCCCAGCTGTTCTCTTGGTCTGTTATTGTAACGATCACCATAGAACCACTCAAATATCGGATTCTGCGGAGTCTGCACCGTTGATTTTGTACGGACATGAACAACAGCATGAACAGTCTGTTCAGCCGCATATGTAAAATCAACCTGGCCTTCCTGCATCTGGAAAGAAGTAAGAAGGGCTTCAGCTTCAGAAGGTTTAATCAGGGAACTGTCCTGCTGGATCACAGTTGCAGGTTTTTCAACAATGCTTGTATATGCAATCAAAGCTATTGCTGCTCCTGCCATAGCCATTAAAAGACCTCCAAATAAATATTTTCCTTTCATAATTATCTTAATTTAATTGTTTATTCAAATTTTCAGCCTTGGTTAACAAATATTATGCCTTGATAAAAGATTCATATCTTTACAACCGTTTACTGACATTTTTGTTTTACAAAGATCATGCATTTTTTGCATGATCTTCAGTATATTACACATATTTAACAACTATTTAACTATAATGAATATCACTTTTAACAAATATCAGGGAGCAGGGAATGATTTCGTAATTATAGACAATCGGAAGGGTCTGTTTAATCCGTCCGATTCAAAACTAATTAACAGATTATGTAACCGGCGTTTTGGAATTGGAGCAGATGGATTGATACTTGTCTCAGATCACGCCACGGCAGATTTTGAAATGAAATACTTCAATTCCGACGGATATATTGGCTCAATGTGCGGCAACGGCGGAAGATGCACTGCTCATTTTGCATTTAAATCGGGAATTGCCGGTAACAAACAGAAATTCATGGCCTTCGATGGTATCCATGAGGCCTCCGTTGATAATGCCACTGTCCGGCTTCAGATGAGTGATGTAAAGGAATTCCGGCTCATTAAAGAAAACTATTTCTTAAATACAGGTTCACCGCATTTTGTCATTTTTAAAGAAGATATTGACAGTGTTGATGTCTTCCGGGAAGGAAAAAGGATCAGGTGGTCATCAGAATTTGCACCGGGCGGAACAAATGTAAACTTTGTCCAGGTTGTCGACAAAGGTCTGTATATAAGGACTTTCGAACGAGGTGTCGAAGATGAAACACTTGCATGCGGTACAGGTGTCACAGCATCTGCCATTGCTTCAGTCCTGAAAGGACATTTTGACACAAATTCAGTAAATGTAAGGACGAGAGGCGGGAATCTTAGTGTCGAACTGACCGTTTCCGGCAAAATGATCACGAATGTCTGGCTGACCGGACCTGCAACTTTCGTCTTCGAAGGGAGTATAGAAGTGTAATGGACGGAGGTTCAACGATTCAACGGTTCAACAGTTCAACAGTTCAACGGTTCAACGGTTCAACGATTGAATTTTATAATAATCATATCCTCCAATGAAAAAGACTATTCTTTTAATTGTTGTTTTCATAACCCTGGCTTTTCCCTATCTTTCAGCACAACCCGGCTCAACGGAGCTCATGAATGCCATAGACAGGGTAAACTCAAGGTTCGAGAATCTGAATCACAGACTGGACGTTATTGAAAAACGAATTGATGATGTTCAGTGGTTTAACAGGGTTGGTGATGTCGCATTCATCGACAAGGTATATATTACCGGTCCGCCACTGGCGAAAGAGAAAAATCCAACGGGTCAGGGTGCTGGCAATCCCCTTAAGTTCTGGACATATATCTTCATCCCCAGGGATGCTGATCCCGGGAAAAAATATCCATTGCTTGTATTCCCTCATGGAGGGGTGCACGCCAATTTTGACACTTATTATACTCACATAATAAGGGAGATGGTCTCACAAGGTTATATTGTAACAGCTGCTGAATACAGGGGATCGACAGGCTATGGAGCTTCGATGTATAACAACATCGACTATGGCGGACTTGAAGTGCAGGATGTAGATGCCAGCCGGCAATATATGATCGATAACTACAATATTGTAGACAAGGATAGGATCGGTATCATAGGCTGGAGCCACGGCGGGTACATTGCATTGTTTAACATCTTTGAATATCCCCAGAATTACAAAGTGGCATTTACGGGAGTTCCCGTGAGCGACCTGATTGCACGTATGGGTTACAAAGATCAGCAGTACCGCGATCTGTTCTCAGGACAGGCGGCTATTGGGAAACCTGCTGATGAGAATGTAGCCGAATACCGCAAGCGATCACCGGCATGGCAGGTCAGCAAATATCAGAACACACCCCTGTTAATACATTCAAACACTAACGACGAGGATGTCAATGTTCTTGAGGTGGAACATCTGATCAAATCGCTCAAGGCTGAGGGAAAAAAGAACTTCTCCTATGAAATATTCGAAAATATGCCCGGAGGTCATTCTTTCGACAGGATGGATTATATGGCTGCAAAAGAGATAAGGATGAAAATCTATAACCACCTCAATAAATACCTCAATCCTCCCAAACCTTTTAAATCGGTAAAGGATCTCCAGAAAGCAGGGTATGGTTTTAATTAAGAAGAGTTGGATAAGGAGAAACTATATGGCAAAACCTTAAATGAGCTGATTGCTGTAACCAGGCGGGTCAGGATGCCAGGCTTTGCGGCAAAACAGATTGCAGACTGGCTTTACAGGAAAGAGATACAGTCCGTTGATGAAATGACAAACCTTTCAAAAAGAATGAGAGAGGTGCTTTCAATGGACTACGAGATCGGATTAACCGCCCCGGCAAGCACTGCCAGGAGCTCTGATGGCACAAAGAAGTATCTCTTTAAGGTGCTGAACCATAAATATATAGAGACTGCCTATATCCCCGATAAAGACAGGGCTACAATATGCATCTCCTCACAGTCAGGCTGTAAAATGGGGTGTGTCTTCTGTATGACAGGTAAACAGGGTTTCCAGGGAAACCTCTCGTCAAATGAGATCCTCAACCAGTTCAGGAGCATCCCTGAATTCAGGAACCTGACAAATATGGTCTATATGGGTATGGGCGAGCCTCTTGACAATTTGCAGGAAGTTTTAAAAAGTCTCGAGATTATGACGAGCGAATGGGGTTATGGATGGAGCCCTACAAGGATTACTGTGAGTACCATCGGACTGAAGGACCCTATAAAGGAATTTCTTGAGAAAAGCCGGTGTCACCTGGCGGTAAGCCTTCATTCCCCGTTTGATGATGAAAGAATGAGACTGATGCCGGTTCAAAGGACAAACTCTTTAAAGGAGATCCTTGACATAATAAGAGGTTATGACTTTAACAGCCAGAGAAGGATATCGTTTGAATACATCCTGTTTAAAGGATTGAATGACACACACCGACATGTAAAGGAGCTGGCACGTATCCTGAATGGTATTAAATGCAGGATTAACATCATCCGCTTTCATCAAATCCCCGGATCTCCTTACCAAAGCCCCGGTAATTCGGCAGTTATTGAATTCAGGGAGGCGCTGAATGCAAAAGGGATCATTACCACGATAAGGTCCAGCCGGGGAGAGGACATCGGTGCGGCCTGCGGATTGTTGTCAACCCTGAAGCAAAACACCGGAAAGGAGTAAAATTCTGTGATGGTTATCAGACATCTATCTTGGCATAACGGGCGTGTGTCTCAATGAACTCCCTTCTCGGGGGAACTTCATCACCCATCAGCATTGAGAATATATGATCAGCTTCCGCCGCGCTTTCTATAGTCACCTGGCGTAATGTGCGTGTTTCGGGATTCATTGTGGTTTGCCACAGCTGTTCAGCATTCATTTCACCCAGACCTTTGTACCGCTGAACCGAGACAGTAGAATCCTTACCCTGACCCATCTCTTTAACTGCTGCCTCACGTTCTTCCTCGCTCCAGCAATAACGTTCGGTTTTGCCTTTTTTCACAAGGTATAAAGGCGGTGTAGCAATGAACAGGTTACCTCCTCTTATCAGATCCTGCATATATCTGAAAAAGAAGGTCATGATAAGGGTGGTTATATGTGAACCATCGACATCGGCATCGGTCATTATTATGATCTTGTGGTAACGGAGTCCCGAGATGTTAAGGGCCTTACTGTCCTCATCGGTCCCTATGTTTACACCCAGGGCGGTAAAAATATTTTTTATCTCCTCACTCTCATATATCCTGTGCTGCATTGCCTTCTCCACATTGAGTATCTTACCTCTCAGGGGCAGGATGGCCTGGAAACGGCGGTCGCGACCCTGTTTGGCCGTTCCTCCTGCGGAATCACCCTCAACAAGGTATATCTCGCAGTTTGAAGGATCTCTGTCAGCGCAGTCTGCCAGCTTGCCAGGCAGTCCGGATCCTGAAAATTCATTTTTACGCTGAACGAGTTCCCTGGCTTTACGTGCTGCATGTCGGGCTGTAGCAGCAAGTATTACTTTCTGAACAATAATCCTTGCATCCTTCGGATTTTCCTCAAGATAGTTTGTAAGCATCGTGCTGACAGCCTGATCAACAGCACCCATTACCTCGGAATTTCCGAGCTTTGTTTTTGTCTGTCCTTCGAACTGCGGTTCAGCAACCTTTACTGAAATGACTGCAGTAAGTCCTTCACGGAAATCATCCCCGTTGATATCGAACTTCAGCTTGGCTGCCGCACCTGAGTCTTCCGCATACTTCTTCAGTGTTCTTGTCAGTCCGCGTCTGAAACCGGCCAGGTGTGTGCCACCTTCAATAGTGTTTATATTATTAACGTACGAATGGACATTTTCAGAAAAAGAGTTATTGTACTGAAGGGCTATCTCGACAGGTATTTCTGTCTTGTCGTAGGATATGTGAATAGGTTTCTCTGTTATTCTTTCCCTGTTGGCATCAAGATAATGTACAAATTCCTTCAGCCCCAGTTCAGACCGGAATTCCTCGTAGCGTGGCGTGCCGCCGTTGCCATTCTCAATAAATTCCCGGAGGTCCCTTATTGTGAGCAGAATCCCTTTGTTCAGGAATGCCAGCTCACGAAGCCTGGCTGCTATTATTTCAAAATTGAATTCAGTGGTCTGAAAAATGCTATCATCCGGCTTAAATGTGATCTTTGTGCCCGATTTATCTGTTTTACCGATTTTTTCCACACCGGTTACAGGCTTCCCTTTTGCATATTGTTGCCTGAAGATACTTCCGTCTCTCATGACTTCGGCAGTCAGCTGGGCTGATAAGGCATTTACGCATGAAACTCCAACACCGTGAAGACCACCGGATACTTTATAGGCATACTTGTCGAATTTTCCTCCGGCATGCAACATAGTCATCACAACCTCGAGGGCAGATTTCTTTTCCTTTTCCATCATCCCTGTGGGTATTCCCCTGCCGTCGTCAGTAACTGTTAATGAATTATCTTCGTGAATAACCAACTCTATTTTTGTACAAAAACCGGCCAGAGCCTCATCAATTGAGTTGTCAATGACCTCATAAACTAGATGATGCAGGCCTTTTACACCGATATCCCCTATGTACATTGCAGGTCTTTTCCGGACAGCTTCCAGACCTTCCAGCACCTGGATGCTCTCTGCTGAGTATCCATTACCATCCTGCAATCTTTCCTTTTTCTCACTCATCATTACGTACGAATTTTTATCCTTTGTTTAAAATCCGGCTTCTGTTATTAATAATGACCTTTCTGAGGCATTTTCTCCCTTTTGTTAACAACTAAAATCTCTGTTGCTGAAATATAATCAGAAGATATATTTTATTGTTTTCAGACATCCGTATCACATCTCTTTTTCTCTTATAAATATTTGATTTAATGAATTTTATTATTCCCCGCAAATATACCTATTTATAACCTCTCCTAAAAGTTAATATTTCATAAATTATGCACAATTTGTATTAGAAATTAACAGGTCAAAAGGTTCAACGATTCAATGATACAATAGTGCAACTCAATACCGCCTCAACAGTATAATTGTATAACGGTAATATGGAGGAAATGTTCGACCGGAAATCAATGCTGAATGCACCAATACTACAGGCTATATGTAAAACCGATCATACAGTAGAACATCTTTGAGGGGTAGTATGCCCATTCAAAATACCTGTTCCACGCAATATTATCGAACCTGAGCCAGAATGAAAGAATTTTTGTATAGCGGTATTCTGCAATGAAATTAAGATTAAAATGGATCGGTTCATCAAATACACTAGTTGTGGCAGGCAGAAGAAAATCATAGGTAGTCGCAAGCAGCTTTCGCTTTCCTATACCTGTCACCTCCAGACCTGCAATTATCTTATCGCGCAGGTTGTATTTCACAGCCAGCAGGCCATCCCATGCAGGTTTATTCCAGGGATGATCAATCTCTGCCAGTGTATATTTGTACCAGTTTGCCCTGACATTATACGATATCTGCTTATTTATCATACCATTCATTTCTCCATGGATAGTCAGCAACTCTGTGTTATCGGTGACAGGTATGAAATGGTTGCCAAACTCAGGTGTAAAGAGACTATCCGGAAATGTAATATTTGAAAAGAACAGCATGTCTTTAATAAACGAATATGAAGCATATATCAAATAGTTCCCGTCTATTCCGGTATTGCCCCTGAAACCTGCGGTGACATTGAGCGGATGACTTGTATTTGGAAGGGTAAATAGCGTTCCGTCAGTAACCAGGAAAGGATTCTCCGTAATGACTTTTTTCGGCTCATTTACTTCAAGCCTTCCGTTTAATGCGGTGAAGAAACTGATATACGAAGGCACAATATTGAATCCGAACTCCAGGTCGGGATATAAATGAGTCTTTGGAGTGGTAGTCATATTATAATCGAAAAGGAGATGAAGGCCGACCTTAAAGTTCCACTGCGGTGTATTCTTTTTAATGAAAGGACTTAATGACAGAATGTATTTGGGAATGGTATCGGGAATTCTTGAGTATTCATAATTAAGACCAGACCCTACATATAGATTCCTGTAAGTTTTCGACATTATTCCTGTCAGTCCCATCTTATGCATA
>JADDYF010000229.1 GCA_015712185.1 Bacteroidales bacterium | reverse complement strand
ATGGTCTTATGGTCTGATGGTCTGATGGTCTGATGGTTTATGGTGCAAAGGGATGACAAGAAACAACTGAATGATTGCACGATTGCACGAATGTACGACCCTAAAACAGCTCCTGGAGGATTATTAATCTTCCTGACCTCCCTTAGCTATTCTCAGTGCACTCGTCGTTGTAAAGTACTTTGTAATCATCCCCGGAACCTCCCACTCGGGAAGCTTGCCCATACTCATATATTCAAGGAATCGTGCAGTGACCTGCCCGAAATGCTCTTCATGACTTATCCTGTATTTAGCCGGTATATTGATTTTTAGGATATTCTTTTTTACAGTCTCTACTTCCAGACTGTCGTATGGCAATGCAGCCACCGTTCCCCTGAGCATAGCTAAAAAATCGGTCAGGGATGAGCTCTTTATATTCTCCACATAAAGTGTTGGCAGGAATTTCTCCTCTGCTCCCTGCCTGATTACAAGATCACATTTTGTCCCGCGCATTACTGAATAGTGTGTATCACCGCCACCCTGAGGCGCCTGATAATTCCATGTCACTGACACCTTTGCCCATGTTCCCTTAAGCTGGTAGACCATCTCACCATTTGCGAACACATGCAGCTTTCCATCCTTCACATCCTTCTTCAGATATTCCGGAAAATCATCAAATCCTGTAACACCCTTGAATTCTTCCTTTGAGATTATCGTTGGCCATCTCCTGGCAGATGCAATCTGTACATCCGACGGACTAAGTATCTGCCCCGGGAAACACTCCCACTGGACCAGATCAACAAGATGGGTTGTGACATCTACAATACCCTCTCCCTGCTGTTCCACATCAAAGAACCATGCCGGCCGCTGAAGGGGCGAGCCGGAGACCATCTTGGAAAAATGGTGTACACTGATCTTCGAGACAGCCGGCTCTTCTTTTGTTCCTGTTATCAGCTTACCGAAAACAGGTTCGCTTTGCGAAAGAAGCTTCTGAAGGATTGTGGTGACTTCGTAACGCTCGGTCATTATATCATAAAGAAGGATACCCTTTTCTCCTGCTACCCTGAACGCGTCAACAAGTTTCGGATAATCGCCAGGTAAAATTATCATCGGCTTGTCAGCCAGTACATTCAGCCCAGCATTTACCGACCGTGTGATATATTCCGCTTTCTTCCTGTTGTTGCCCGATAATACAACTACATTTCCCGGCCTGTTCTCAAGCATCTTTTCAAAGAAATCTGCACCTGTATATACAATTTCATTCCATGAGGTCGGATCGGCAGCACGGCTGTTATATGATTTGATCCTGTCAAGATGCTGAATGCAGTCGGGACCTACAGGAGCATAAACATGTGCATCGGGTGAAACCTGGTCATACATTATCTTCTGGACCAGGGCTGCATGAAAATGGCCCGGATCAACTGTCATAAGATGTACCTGATATTGTTTTTCCATACTTGCATCTGATTTGTCTGATTGCTGACGCGATCCTCCCGATCCGCAGGATGAAAGGATCATGGCAGGAATAATTAAAATGAATAGTCTCTTCATAGTTCTGATTGTTAATTAATTAACACAACCTACCGGTAATCTGCGTAAAGAGCATAATTAGGTTGTTCTCAAAATTATTTTGAATAGCTTTTTACAGCCTGAACAAATGCATCGATATTAACTCCGGGCACACCAGGGGCCATTCCCCCGCCGGCCGACCAGATGATCCTGTCATGCTCCTCGATCTCGCTGATGGCCTTTCTGACAGCAGCTTCCACCTGCCGGGGTGTTCCTCCGGCCATTACATCCCTTGGCGGTATATTACCTACAAGGATAACCTCTGGTCCGGCAAGTTTCCTGATCTCACTCATAGAATGGTTAAAGGAGAAGTTGAACATGTTCACTCCCATTTCTTTAAGGTTCCCAGCTGTGATCAGCCCGTCAGCATCGTTGTGCAGAAATCTGGCTTTTGCACTGATGCATCCGAATATCTTTTTAAAATTCGGAATAACAAATTCCCTGAACTCATTATCTCCGACAAAGCCCATAATGTCATCCAGCACAAATATTCCGTCGATGGACGGGAAACACTCCTTCTGCCAGCTCAGCCAGTCGCAGATAAATGTGGTGATTTTGTTAAGCAGTCTGTGCGAACCGTCAGGGTCAAGGGCAAGCGCCGTCATGAATTCCGTTGTACCCATAAGGAAGCTGGCTATGTTCATGGGTCCTCTTGCAATGGCAAACCTTATCTGGTGATCAGCTTCCATTATTGCTTTTTCATTATTCCTCAGCCTGCTTATCATGAAAGGAAGCAGCCCGTCGCTTTTTACGTTTGGTTGCGCAAGCGAATCAGCGCCTTCGATGCCCGAAAGCACCTTTTCTGCATGGGGAAGACTCTTCTCAAGGAATATAAGACGTGAGCCAAAAGCAGAAGGCTCCGTGCACATTCCGTACTCCGACCAGAATCCCGGCATGAACCATACATCGGGAAAGGTGCTTACTGCCTTCAGGTTCGATTTGAACCAGAATTCATCAGAAGAATAGAAATCAATGGTTGAAATTCCGCACCAGCCCGGTATCCACGGACTGTCAATGATGAATCCTGCTGGCCGGTAGTTAAGCTTTTCACCATCGATCATCTTTACAAGATCGTTCCATGAGGAATTACGCATAGTAAAAAATCACATTAAATCGGAAACTAAATACTGGAATAAAATTGATAAATTATTTTATCAAAAAAAATTAATATTTCACCTTATTGTATCACATGTACACACCAGGTTCCTGTCCCCATATCCATCATCAATACGACCGACTTTCGGCCAGAATTTGTTTTCAACTATCTGCCGGACCGGAAATGCGGCTTTCTGACGGTCATACCTGTGATTCCATTCATTCGCCGTCACAACACCGACCGTGTGGGGTGCGTTACGGAGAACATTATCTTCCCTGTCGGCCTTGCCGGTTCTGATCTCCTCAATCTCAGCCCTGATAAGCTTCAGAGCTTCAATTAACCTGTCGAGTTCTCTGAGCGGTTCCGATTCGGTAGGCTCGACCATCAGTGTGCCGTGGACCGGGAATGAAAGCGTCGGGGCATGGAAGCCGTAATCCATCAGCCTCTTGGCGATATCCGACTCAGTTATGCCGGCCTCACCCTTGAATCTGCGGCAATCCAGTATCAGTTCGTGGGCAACAAATCCAGTTATGCCGGTGTATAGTGTGCTATATTCGTTTTTCAGCGAAGCGGAAATATAGTTGGCATTAAGTATTGCATATTTTGTTGCAAGAGTCAGACCATCAGATCCCAGCATCATTACATAAGCATGCGAGATGGTCAGGATGTGTCCGCTGCCAAAAGGAGCCCCTGCAACGGCTGTTGTGCCGTGGCTGCCGCCAGTTTTAACGATCGGATGCGATGGCAGGAACTCCGCAAGCTTTTCATTCACAAGGATCGGCCCCATTCCGGGACCTCCTCCTCCGTGAGGAATTGCAAAAGTCTTGTGAAGGTTCAGGTGGCATACGTCGGCTCCTGTAATCCCTGGGCTTGTCAGTCCTACCTGGGCATTCATATTTGCTCCATCCATGTATACCAGCCCTCCGTTTGAATGTATTATATCCGCCATCTCAGTCACTGCCGCTTCAAATACACCGTGGGTTGAAGGATAAGTTATCATGAATCCCGCCAGGTTCTCCCGGTTTTCTTCGGCTTTTCTCCTCAGGTCGGTTGTATTGATATTGCCTTTTTCGTCGCATTCAACCACAACAACCTGCATCCCGGCCATTACCGCACTGGCAGGGTTTGTACCATGTGCTGATGATGGAATCAGAACAACCTTCCTGTGCCCTTCCCCTTTGCTGATATGATACGCGCGGATTACCATTAACCCGGCATATTCGCCTGCAGCGCCTGAATTAGGCTGAAATGAGATAGCGCTGAACCCTGTGATCTCCTTCAGGGCTTCACCGAGTTCATCCATCAACCGGTGATATCCCTCTGCCTGGTCGCAGGGAACAAAGGGATGTATATTTGCGAATTCCGGCCAGCTCATCGCAAACATCGAAGTTGCAGGGTTGAGCTTCATCGTACATGATCCCAGAGGTATCATACAGTGCGTAAGTGAGAAGTCCTTCCTTTCGAGCATCTTTATATACCTCATCATTTCAGTTTCGCTGTGATAATTGTTGAATGTGGCAGCTTTCAGGAACGGCGATTTCCTTCGGAATGCACTTCCGATACATTCAGTGTTCACAAAACCTTCAACAGGGTGCGTTTCTTTACCTGCTGCTATACTGAATACAGCAACGACCTCATTCACCTCGCGGATACCGGTGATCTCATCAGTGCTCAGCATCACAGTTCCGTCACCGGGATAGAAGAAGTTTATCCCGGCTTCAAGGGAGAGCCTCCTGATATCGGCTTGTGTCACTCCGTCCGGCAGTTCAAATTTCAGAGTATCAAAAAATGATTTGTTTTGCTGGTTATATCCGAGCTTTCGTATTGCATCATCCAGGGTACATGCAGCACTGTGAATATGTTCGGCAATATTCCTTATCCCTTCGGGGCCATGGTACTGGGCATACATACCCGACATTGTTGCCAGCAGCGCCTGGGCAGTGCAGATATTTGATGTTGCCCTTTCCCTCTTGATATGTTGTTCACGGGTCTGGAGGGCCATCCTTAGGGCAGGATTCCCCTGGGCATCCACCGATACCCCTATAATACGGCCGGGCATGCTTCTTTTAAGTTCATCCCTTGTTGCAAAATATCCGGCATGCGGGCCTCCGAAGCTCATCGGCAGCCCCATTCTCTGGTTTGAACCAACAACTATATCGGCTCCCCATTCTCCCGGGGGCGTCAGTATAGCGAGACTCATCAGGTCGGCGGCGACTCCTGCGAGCATTCCTGCCACATGGGCTTTGGCGGTAAACTCAAGATAGTCCCTTATTTTCCCTGACGCTGCAGGGTATTGAACTAAGCATCCGAAAAACGATCTGTCAAAAACAGCTTCATTATATTTCCCCTTTACAAGCTCTATCCCAAGTGGCTGGGAACGTGTCGTAATAACATCGAGTGTCTGCGCAAAGATATCTTCATCTACGAAAAACCTGTTTACGCCGGCTTTCACAGCCTCGCGCGGACGTGCGTTGAACATCATTATCATCGCTTCGGCTGCGGCAGTTGCCTCATCGAGCAGTGATGCATTGGCGATCTCCATACCTGTAAGATCAATAATCATGGTCTGGAAATTCAACAGGGCTTCAAGCCTGCCCTGTGAGATCTCCGCCTGGTAGGGTGTATAAGAGGTATACCACGAAGGGTTCTCCAGAACGTTCCGGATGATCACTGAAAGAGGAGCCACACCATAATAACCCTGGCCGATAAATGACCTGAACATTTTATTCTTCGCTCCTAACCGCTTCAGATGGTTCAGGTATTCATATTCGCTCATGGCTTCCGGCAGAGTGAGAGGGCTTTTCAGCCTTATTCCCTCCGGAATTGTCCTGTCAATCAATTCATCTAGCGAATCAACACCGATAACCCTGAGCATCTGAGCCAATTCATGTTCACGCGGTCCGTTATGACGGTTGACAAATTTATCTGATGACATATCTCCTGTTTTTACTGATATACTTTTTTTGATTTATACTTCTGTTAACTTTTTTCACACAAACCTTAAACTTTAAACCTGCAATTGCAACCCTTATATCAGGCCTGTCGCAACATATGGATTTGTCCTCATCTCCTCTACGATTGTAGTAGCATCACCGTGACCCGGATATACAACGGTTGCCGGGGGCAGGACAAACAGCTTGCTCCTGATGCTTTTAATAAGAGTCTCATAATCCCCTCCGGGCAGGTCAGTCCTGCCGATGCTGCCTTTAAAAAGAGCATCCCCGGTAAACACCACTCCGTCTTTCCCGCAATAGAATGCCAGACTTCCGGCGCTATGGCCCGGGACATGATATGCTTTCAGGAAGATTGATCCGAATGAGATCTCCTGACCGTCGGTGATCTCTCCTCCCGGTTCCGGAGGGTCTTCCATCTTAAGCCCGAAAAACATAGCATGCTTAACTGCATCCCTCCTGTTCTTCTCCTCCAGTGTATGGCAAAGGGTACGCAGATTGTATCGTTCAAGCATCATTTTGTTGCCAAAGATGTGGTCGATATGGCAATGTGTGTTTAAAAGCAATACAGGAGTGAGCTTTTTCTTATCGAGGAATGCTGTAAGTTTGTCAGATTCGTCGCTGCTGAAACATCCGCAGTCTATAATTGCACATTTCCCCGATTGTCCGGCAAGTATATAAGTATTGACCTCGATTGGTGAAAAAACAAGCCTAAATATTTCCATAGCTTTTCATCATTCATTCACCGTTCCCCTCAGCAACGGTACAAATACAAACTGACCGTGAGATGAATAATCGTACGAATCTTCCCCGGTTCTCACAGCAAGTGTCATTACCTGCGATCTGCTGCTTCCCAGCGGCACTACCAGCCTGCCGCCGATCTTCAGCTGTTCCAGCAATGTATCAGGGATCTTATCAGCTGCGGCAGTTATGATTATGCCATCGTACGGACCGTACTGCGGCTTCCCTTCATATCCGTCGCCATAAAAGAAATCGGCTGCATAGCCCAGCGAAGAGAGTGTGGTTTGGGCTTTAAGATAAAGTTCTCTGTAACGTTCAATGGAATAAACTTTTGCACCCATTTCTGCAAGGATTGCAGCCTGGTAACCCGATCCTGTGCCGACCTCAAGGATCTTGTCCCTCCTTTTCACCTGCAGTAATGAAGTCTGTACAGCAACCGTATAGGGTTGCGATATGGTCTGACCCGATGTTATGGGGAATGCCTTATCGACATATGCATGGTTCAGGAATGCAGGATCCATGAAGAAATGCCTTGGAACAGTATTGATTGCTCTCAATACCTCCTCATCGGAGATTCCTTTCCGCCGAAGTTCCTCCACCAGCTTTTTCCTTTTTCCTTTAGCTTCAAATTCATCAATCATCTCAAACAGGGAGTGTGAGGATTATGATTGAACAAAAATAGAAAAATAGTTCTTCGCGATTCAGAAATGATGTCAATCGTTAATAAATTGTTCAGAATTCGGGATTAACCGATTTTTTATATCTTTCCGTCTGTAAAAACTCTTCCTCCACCCCTGATACGTTAAACCTCATATCCCTGCATGAATACCATAAGTCAGCCGGCAAGACGTTATCTTTATGAATTATTCAAAAATATCTGTGATGTTATCTTATCGGTATTTATCATAATTCTTCTCAGTCCGTTACTTCTGTTACTGGCTTTTATGATAAGAATTTCCGGCAAAGGACCGGTCATTTATTCGCAGGACAGGATCGGGAAGAACGGTAAGCCATTCGTCATATATAAGTTCAGGTCAATGAAATATGATGCCGAATCGGGGTCGCCAATGCTGTCATGCGCCAACGAGGAGAGGGTGACCCGAATCGGAGGATTCATGAGGAAATACAGGATCGATGAGATACCCAATTTTATCAATGTCTTAAAAGGCGAGATGTCTGTTGTGGGTCCGCGGCCTGAACGGAAATATTACATCGACCAGATAGTATTGAAAAATCCCCGGTTCGCCGAACTTCTGAAGATCAGGCCGGGTATTACATCGTGGGGACAGGTAAAGTTTGGCTATGCATCGAATGTAGATGAGATGCTCGAAAGGCTGGAATATGATCTTTATTACGTCAACCACAGATCGTTATGGTTTGATATAAAGATCATGCTGTACACTCTGCGTCCTATACTTAAGGGAAAGGGATTGTAGGAAGAGTTTTTAACCGTTGAGTTTAAATCTCCCAACCGGTCTGTAAACAGGACCTTCAGGCTTAAGGATGCTTTCAAACAGTATTACTTCATTTACATTAACCTCCTGGATAAAATCCTTCTGATATCTTTCAACTGAAGATTTAAGGTTCTCACGATCTCTGATAAGTTTTATTCTTCCTATTGTGATATGAGGGCTGAACGGGCGGCTTTCAACCGTGAAGCCGGTATCTTTCAGTCCCGTATTTACAACATCATAAAGCTTCTGAACCTTTTCAGGCTGATCAATCCCTATCCACAGAACTCTCGGATCCCTGAAATTCCTGAAAACTCCTGTCCCTTTCAGGGTGAAGCTGAACTCTCCGAATCCCGTACAAACGTTTTTAAGCATAATTGAGGCTGCTTTTATTTTGTCATCCTCAGTATCACCAAGAAATGCAAGGGTAAGATGGATATTTCCCGGATCGACCCACTTTATCTTTTCCATTCCCAGCAGCGACTTAAGAGACGAGTATATCCTTAGCAGGTTATCGGTTGCTTCAACTTTAACACCAATAAATATCCTTTTCATTATTGTGATCAGTTCCTGGTAATCCTGTTATAACCTTCCTGCCTCAATATCTTTGATTATCAATTCTATAAGAATATCTTCACCATACGGATCATATTCCTCTTTGAGGTTTGTCCCGAATATCCGTGCTATTCCCTGCCAGAAGGCGGCGGAGAGAAAGCCGCGGTACTGTTTTATCAGCTCATACGATGTATTCTGTGTCTCCCGGTCTATCAGTTTGATAAGCAGCCTGCCCTGGGTGATGGTAAGGTTCCTCATGTCATCCTCATATTCGCCGAATACAGCATCTTCGACTCCCCTCAGATATTTCCTTCTTTCCTTTTCATCGGTTATCATCATAAGGTCCTGGTTCACCTCATCGAGTCTCATCCTGGCGATGATCGCATAAGGGTATGCTTTCTTAAGGTTATAAACCAGCCTTTCATATTTCCGGTATGCCGATATCATACGCCTGCCTTCACTTCCCCGCTGGTGAGCAAGTATCGTTACTTCCTTTATCTGTACTTCCGGAAGGACCTCTCCGTCTCTCTTCACTTTCTGCAACAGGTAGAAGCGGCCCGGCAGAGTATCATTCTTCTGGTTGCTGGTGTCTACCTGTCCTGCTGAGAAGACGGGGAACAGAAAGTATGTCAATATTGTTGCAGCAAATCTCACCAATAACGGAATTTATGCAAAGGTATCAAATAACAGGCCAATTATTAAAACAGAATTCCGTATGCGTTAGTATATGTTTATCGGAAAATGATTGCACAATGACTTTCCCTTATAAACCTGAAGAACTTGACTTGCATTAACATATTTAGTACCTTTAACTGGTTGAAAATAACTGCAATGACCGGGACACTTTACACTGATCAGGCATTCATAGAGAGACTGACCGAGATTGTCAGCTCCAACCTGCAAAATGAAAACTTCGGAGTAAACGATCTTGCCCGCGAAGCAGGACTGAGCCGCTCCATTATTCATCGCAGGTTGCGGGCAATAAAAGATCAGAATATATCTCAGTTTATCAGGGAGATCAGGTTAAAGCGCGCCATGGAGCTGTTACAAGAGCATGCCGGAGCAGCCTCTGATATTGCTTTTAAAGTGGGATTCGGAAGCCCTGCTTACTTCAACAAATGTTTCCATGAGTATTACGGGTATCCGCCCGGAGAGGTCAGGAAGAGAATCCATCCGGAAGAGGGAGTAAAACATGAGTCTGTTCCCGCAAATTTGGGTGTATCAAAGGAATTACAAACAGGAGTAAAGTCTGGACCTGTCAAGTGGATGAAGGTAAGCAGAAGAATGACTATCCTGCTGTCCATTACTGCTTTAGTAGTGCTTGCCCTTACCCTGGTTATCATAAATGGTTCCCGTCGCAAGGCAAAAGATCTGTCAATATTTATACTGCCGTTTAAAAACTTCACTAATGATCCTGAGAATCAATATATTGTTGACGGCATTATGGAAGATGTTCTTAATAACCTGTATCATATCAGTGAGTTAAGGGTGGTATCACGGACTACTTCGGAACATTACCGGGGAACAAATCTTACAGCTAAGGCAATAGCAAAGGCAGAGGATGTCCGAAATATTCTTGAGGGTAGCATGCGCCAATATGGCGATAAAACAAGGATCAGTGTTCAGCTCATCGATGCATACCGTGATAATCATCTCTGGTCAGAAAATTTTGACCGTGATACTATTGATATAAATACCTTTGAGGGAGAAATTGCTTTAATTATTGCCAACAGATTGAACGCGGAAATTTCCGACGATGAGATCAGGCAGATCAGGGAAATCCCTACCCAAAACCCCGTAGCGAAGGATTATTACCTTAGAGGTCGTTTCCTTCTGAATAAGACAGATAATGAACAACGTGCTGACATAAATAAAGAGGGACTTATAGGGAGCATAAAATATTTTGAAAAGGCTGTTGCAGCAGATGAGAATTTTGCAGAAGCCTACGCGGGTATGGCTAGTGCGTGGTCGTTGTTGTCAGGCTGGGGCTGGCTGCCTTTTAAGGAGGGATTTTCGAAAGCGAGAGATTTATGCATGAAGGCTCTGGAGATAGATCCCGATTGTGCAGAGGCTCATGCAGTTAAAGGATCTATCTATATCTGGGGAGAGCGCAGATTTGAGGAAGGACGAAAGGAATTGCTAATCTCACTTCAGTTGAATCCAAATTGCCCTCCCGTACATCAATCTTATACTCAGTTACTTATGATAACAGGGCCGATTGATGAGGCCCGTATATATATGGATCGTGCCCTGAAGCTCGAGCCCTATTACTGGGTTTTACACAATTTAAATGCCTGGATATATTACTTCGAAGAGAGATATAAAGAAGCAATAGGAGCCTGCCTTTTAGCCCGGGATCTGAAACCGGATTATATCTACACCAACTGGTTGTTATTTCTGAACTATGCAAAACTGGATGAAGGGATGAAAGCAGCGGAAGAACTTAAGGAAATAGTCCGCGTTGTCACGCGCACCAGCCAATATGATGATGAGATAATGGATGCTTATAACAGGTCTGGTGTGGAAGGGCTTTTTACATGGTTAATTGATATAAATATAAATAATCCTGTTCCTGCAGAAGGTTTGAGCGGTCATCCTTTTTTCATTGCATGGTGGTACGCCATTACTGGCGACAGGGAAAATTCGGTTTACTGGCTTGAAAGGAACATGGAAGCCAAAAGGAAGGTATATGAATATTTCAATCTGATAGCTACAAATCCCGATTTTGATATCCTGCGTGGTGATCCACGTTTCCTGGCAATTATCGATCAGATCGGATTAACACCTTATAATAACAGGCCTGCAAAATAGTCTGTCCGGTCAACTCTCAACTTCTTCAACTTTTTCAACTTTCTCAACCCTTTCAACTTTCTCAACCCTTTCAACTTTAGTCCTTCTGCCTTTTTTATCAGTTTTTGCAACATATTTTAAAGAACCGCAAAAAAATTGAAAGGTTTTGCGAAAAAAATTGCTATGCACTACCCTGGTTTCTGCCCTAACTTCATATAGAAACAGGTCGATTCTAAATGTTTAACCAAAATAGCAAAGCTATGAAGACACTGAAGAAATTATTTCTGTTCATTGCAGTTATCGGACTGCTGTTCTCATGTTCAAAAGACGATGGATTTTTAGGCAGAGATCAACCCGAACTGAATTATGGTAATGAAGAGTTTTGCAAGCCTTCCAATGGTCTTGACCAGGACAGGTATGTAACGATGAGGGTTATCGACAATAACAATCATTGGATCAACCTGAAAGTTCATTACCGTATTATTGGCAAAGGTCCGGTGGATATGGTATTTATACCTGGCTGGACCAATCCTCTGACAGTATATACCAAACAGTTTGATTATTTCAGGGATAAAGCCAGGAGTATCTATGTTGACCTGCCCGGTCACGGATTAAGTGATGCGCCTGAAGGTATAGAATATACACAAGCCCTGATGGCTGATGCCATTTATTTTATAATCAGGAAAGAAGGGGTACATCATTTTATCGGAGTAGGATTCAGCTGGGGTTGGAAACCTCTGCAACTGCTTGAGAGTATGCATCCGGGGATGATCACCCGGCTCGTTCTTCTTGATGTCGGGGTGCTAACATGGCCTCCAATGAGCCAGGCAACACGTGAAGCCACATATGCAGCTCAGATGGCCTGGACTGAAGCTAACAAAACTTCAACAGCGACTGAACCTGAAGACTTTGTAGAATGGGTTCAATACTACAAATATTTTCCCAACTGGTTGCTGGCAAATATGTACTATCATTTTCTCGCAGAGGAAGTATGTCAGCCATATCCCTGGACTATACCAATCCTTGGGATTTGGAGGGCAATGGTTCCGGGATCTGCAGCGGAGACCAAAATGAAACTATATTTCCCGGGAGTTGAGATTATTGCAATTGGAGGTAATAATCATGCTATCCAATGGGTGCAGGCTGATCTTGTTAACCAATTGATTGATGATTTCATTCCTGACAGGCCGGGAAGAAGACACGGGCCCGGAAGAATATATTAACAAAGATTAATTGGATTAAGTCCTGGAAAGGGAATCAGGACAAGTACTTTATTCATGTATTTTGCGAGGAGGCTGTCTTCCTTTATCGTTTTACCCCTAAATCCCCCAGGGGGGACTTATTGAATTGTTGATACTTATAAAGCCGCTCTAGGGGGGTAAGGGGGTAGATCGGGACTAATGAGACAGCTTCTTATGTTTTTGCGCCATAGGTTATGCAGTCGTGCTTTGTAAACTGTAGGTTTCTTTGACCTCCGTAGCTTTAGAGAAGATTATGGCGAAGGCTGGTGATCGTACAGCCAGTGTTAGGATTATCGAAATGGCTATATAATTTCAATTCCATTGCGTTTGATTTCTTCGAGGAACCCGGATCTGTCATTATTTCTGTCTATTAAAACAGGTTCAATCCTGTCATCTATCTGACGCCTGAGCTTCCAGAGCAATGGATTAACGGAAAAGAAATCACCTGAAATATTACTTACAATAACCGCTACATCTATGTCACTGTCTTCACTGAA
>JADDYF010000228.1 GCA_015712185.1 Bacteroidales bacterium | reverse complement strand
CTGCTTGATGCTGTCTATAAACGGCGCGGATGGAATAACAATGGTGTACCCACAATTGAATTCCTGAAAAAAATAGGTATGGATCTTCCCGAGGTGATCGATGTGGTAAAGAATTATCAGTAAAATTCCGGTTTCAGACTTGAAACTATATTTTTATAGGTTCCTGTTTTCAGGTACCCTGTGATAACATATGAAACACCTGTTAATGTTTATATTCATAGCAGCAATGGCAGCCGGTGGTTGTAGAAACAGCGGATCTTCAAAGACAGAAGAAATAATTATTTTTCATGCCGGGAGTTTATCAGTACCGTTTAAACAGCTTGCAGATGCCTATGAGAAGAAAAATCCAGGAGTAAGGATCCTGAGGGAATCTGCAGGCAGCCTGGTTTGCGCCCGGAAAATTACAGAGCTTAAAAAGCCATGCGACATAATTGCATCTGCTGATTACTTTGTCATAGACGAACTTCTTATTCCTGAATACACATCATGGAGCATCAGGTTCGCAACCAACGAGATAGTTATTGCTTTCCAGGAAAAATCAAAATATTCTGCAGAGATTGATTCGGTGAACTGGATGGATATCCTGCTGCGTAACGATGTCACATTCTCGAGATCTGATCCCGACTCCGATCCCTGCGGCTACAGGACCGTTCTTACATTCAGGCTTGCTGAGAAATATTATGATAAACCCGGTCTTGCGGATGAACTCATTTCAAAGAACAGGGATTTCATCCGGCCGAAAGAAGTTGATCTGGTTGCACTTATTGAGTCAAACGCTGTTGATTATATGTTTCAGTATAAATCTGTAGCGGTCCAGCATAATCTGAAGTATATAAAGCTCCCGGATGAAATCAACCTGTCGGATCCCGCGAAAAACAACATTTATAAATCAGTCTCAATAGATGTTGCCGGCAGTTCACCCGGCAGCAAGATAACTGTGATGGGAGACTATATCAATTACAGCCTTTCAATACTGAGAGATGCATTGAACAACGAAGCGGCTATTGCTTTTGTTTCATTCCTGCTGAGCAGGGAAGGATTGGAAATCATAAGAAAGAATGGGCAGGAACCGATCATTCCACTGATTGCTGACTATCCGGAATATATACCCGGTAAGCTCCGGGAATATTTAACGATAAAATAGAATGAGGGGAAACCTGATATGATAAAGTACAATCCCTTTAACTGGATAACTCTTCTTCTTTCTTCGCTAATTCTGTTATTCATTCTGGCACCGCTGGCAGGGATGTTTTTCGAAACTACCGGTACAGAGTTTCTTGAGACAATAACAGACAGGGAAGTACAGGAAAGTATCTGGCTGACTCTTTGGATATCATTTGCTGCAACATTCATTTTTGCAATCGGGTCCGTCCCTCTCGCCTGGCTCCTGGCCAGGAAGAATTTTCCCCTGAAAAATGTGGTACAGGGAATCATTGATCTTCCGGTTGTCCTGCCTCATACTGCAGCCGGTATTGCTATACTTGGATTTATCTCCAGGGATGGATTTCTTGGTAAAGCTGCCGATATTGTCGGATTGACACTCATAAATAATCCTGCAGGAATTGCTCTGGCAATGGCGTTTGTAAGCATACCGTTCCTCATAAATTCCGCCCGTGACGGATTTGCGGCTGTCCCGGAGCGACTTGAAAAAGCAGCCCTGACTCTTGGAGCAAGCCGCTCACGGGTTTTTTTCACCATTTCCCTCCCTCTTGCCTGGAGAAGCATAATGACCGGGTTCATAATGATGTTCGCCAGGGGAATGAGCGAGTTTGGAGCCGTGGTGATAGTAGCTTATCACCCTATGATCGCCCCTGTTCTTATCTATGAAAGATTCAGTTCATTCGGTATTAAATATGCCAGACCTGCTTCCGTCCTGTTTATAATTGTTGCACTTGCCGTATTTATTTTGCTGCGGCTGATATCAATAAGAAAAAAAGAAATTCATGTAACCCCTGATGCTGAGACTTATTAACATAAATAAGAAACTGGGCAGTTTTTCTCTCACAAATATCAATATTGATATTCCTGACGGGGAGTATTATGTGCTTCTTGGAAGATCAGGCTCAGGGAAGACACAGCTGTTGGAACTTATTGCCGGGCTGAATGATCCTGATTCAGGCGAGATATGGCTGAAGAATGAGAATGTCACGGTAACGAAGATTCAGCAACGCAATATCGGGCTTGTTTTTCAGGATTATGCAATATTTCCGAATATGACAGTCTTTGGAAATATTGCCTACTCTCTTCATTCCAGGAAAATCACCAAGGATGAAATTATTGGTAAGGTAGCCCGGGTTGCCGGGGAAATGAACATCTCGCATCTGTTGAACAGGTATACTCATAATCTTTCAAGAGGTGAATTGCAGAGGGTTGCCCTTGCACGTACCCTGGTAACCTCTCCGGCGCTCCTTCTGCTCGATGAACCAATGGCTTCAATTGATGCCAGCCTGAAAGATGATGTTAAAAGGATACTGAGACAGCTCAACCGCAGGGGGCTTACAATTGTTCATGTAACACACGATTACCGCGAAGCCCTTAGCCTTTCGAGCAGGATAGGAGTGATTCATAATGGTCGGATTATCCAGGAAGGCCCGCCAGATATCGTTTTCAGCCGGCCGGTAAACAAATTTGTTGCCAGGTATGCCGGTATAAAGAATTTCTTCAGGGTGAAATTCTTCAGCGAGAAGGGGCTGTTCAGGGCAAAATGTGACGGGAATCTGGTATTCACTGTTGCTGATGATGATTATCCGTCAGAAGGACTTCTCATCCTGCGCGGTGATGGCATAAAACTTCATAATTCCGAACCAGAATGCCGGTTTGATAATTGTTTTAAAGGGATTGTCAGGGAAATAATCCCGTCTGAACAGGGAATGGAAATAATGGTAGATGCAGGTGAACTATTTTATATTAATGTAACAGTAAATGATTTTAAAATGTTGCAGATAGGCGAATCGTCGGAGGTGTGGATTACATTCCCGCCTGAATCAGGCATTGTTCTGCCTGGTAGCATTTAGTCATATCCGCATGGTAATTAAAGCAGGTATTTCACTAAAGGAAATGATAACATTCGAAGATGCATATCAGATAGTAATGGATTCAGCCTTCCAGATAGGTGCTGAGGCAGTCTCATTTACTGACTCTATGAACCGGATACTTGCAGGCGATGTAAAAAGCGATATTGATATGCCCCCCTTTAACAAGTCGTCTGTTGACGGATTTGCATGCAGAAGAGAGGATCTGAAGAATGACCTCGAGATCGTAGATACAATACCGGCAGGAAAAACACCCGACAAGGCGATAGGTAATAATCAGAGCTCAAGGATAATGACAGGCGCCGAAATACCTGCCGGAGCTGATTGTGTTATTATGGTTGAAGATTCGGTAGTGCTTCCATCCGGTAAAATCAGGTTTACGGGAACATTCCAGAAGGAGAATATAGCAAGAAAAGGAGAAGATGTAAAGGCTGGGGACGTGGTACTTAAAGCAGGAAGGAGCATCAAGCCCCAGGATATTGCAGTGATGGCATCGGTAGGACACACTTCAGTGACCGTCAGCCAGATGCCCGATGTGGCGGTAATAAGCACAGGCAGTGAGCTTGTCGAACCTTCTGAAAAACCCGGCGCTTCACAGATACGTAACAGCAATGCCTGGCAGCTGATGGTACAGATCGACAGGGCCGGCGGGAGAGGAAAGTATTATGGCATTGCAAAAGATGATGAGGATGAGACTCTGGTGATCGTCAGGAAAGCAATATCGGAAAATAATATTGTTCTGGTGACCGGTGGTGTTTCGATGGGAGATTTCGATTTTGTACCGGCAGTTATGGAGAGGACTGGTATCAGACT
>JADDYF010000315.1 GCA_015712185.1 Bacteroidales bacterium | reverse complement strand
CAACCTGATCATAGTCGGGAATAACTCAGATATGACGCTTATCATCTGTGATCATACCCTCTCGCCGAATAAATTCCTGACAAATGCTGTCACCGAGGTTTTTGTTGGCGAGAATTCGCGTTTCGATATAATAAGGGTTCAGAATGAACATAATAACGCCGGAAAAATAACCCACACTTTCATTCATCAGGAAGCGAACAGCAGGGCATCTTCCAATAATATCACCCTCCACGGCGGCCTGGTTAGGAACAGCACCCACCATTATCTCGGAGGCGAGGGTGCGGAAGGCTATTCTTACGGATTGTTCCTTGCTGATAAATTCCAGCATGTTGATAATTTTGTGAATGTTAATCATGCTGTGCCGAACTGCTCGAGCAATCAGCTTTTCAAGGGAGTCCTTGACGATATGGCGACAGGAGCATTTAATGGCAGGATATATGTTCACAAGGATGCACAAGGTACCAGGGCATACCAGAAGAATAACAATATACTTCTGACCGATGATGCAAAAATGGACTCTAAACCACAGCTTGAGATATATGCTGACGATGTCAAATGCAGTCATGGCGCCACCGTCGGTCAGCTTAACGAGGATGCACAGTTTTATCTTCAGTCAAGAGGTATAAACAAACGGGAAGCCAGACTTATGCTTATGTTCGGATTTGCCCATGAGGTGATCCAGAACATTAACGTTGAACCATTGCGTGAGAGACTTGATAACCTTGTGATGCAGCGTCTCAGAGGTGAACTTTCACGTTGTGCAAGCTGTATGGTAAAGTGCGGTTAACAGAGATTTCATCCTTGAAAACAATATCCGAAATAAGGGCAGACTTCCCGGTCTTGAGCAGGCAGGTTTATGGCAGACCGCTTGTCTATCTCGATAACGGAGCCACCACACAGAAACCCCGGTGTGTTATTGATGCTGTAAACAATGTATATACAACCTATAACAGCAATATACATCGCGGAGTACATGCATTAAGCGACATAGCTTCGGAAGAATATGAAAATGCAAGGGAAAAAGTAAGGTCGTTCATCAATGCCGCGAAAAAAGAAGAAATCATCTTTACCCCGGGAACAACCGGTTCAATAAACAGCATAGCATTTTCATTCGGGGAAAGATATATCCGTCCGGGCGATGAGATAATCATAAGCCATCTCGAGCACCATGCCAACATTGTTCCCTGGCAGATGATGTGCGAAAGAAAGGGGGCAAGGCTCCGGATTATACCGATAGATGATACTGGGGAGATCATATTTGATGAATACCTGAAGCTGCTGTCGGAAAAGACAAAACTTGTTTCGGTGACCCAGGTTTCAAATGCTCTTGGTACAGTATTACCTGTAAGGGAGATAATTGATACAGCGCATTCCGGGAATATTCCGGTGCTGATAGATGGTGCACAGGGTGTCCAGCATGGAACAGCTGATGTTGCCTCGATGGATTGTGATTTCTATGTGTTCTCCGGACATAAGATATATGGTCCGACCGGGATAGGGATTATATATGGAAAGGAAAAATGGCTTACCGAACTGCCTCCATACCAGGGAGGTGGTGATATGGTTGATACTGTGACATTTGAAAAAACTACATATAACGAACTGCCCTTTAAATTTGAAGCCGGCACAATGAATTTTGCCGGAGCCATTGGTCTGGGCAGTGCTCTTGATTATGTTCTGAGCATCGGCAGAGAGAACATCGAATCCATGGAAAAGGAGCTTCTGCGTTATGCGACTGAAAGGTTATCGGGAATCAGGGGATTAAGAGTATACGGGACATCCGGCAGGAAGATAGCGATCATATCGTTCCTGCTCAGCAATATACACCAGTACGACACAGGTCTTATCCTGGACAAGATGGGTATTGCAGTAAGGACGGGAACGCATTGCGCCCAGCCTGTAATGAGCAGGTATGGTATCGAGGGAACTGTAAGAGCTTCTCTCTGTTTCTACAATACAATGGAAGAGATTGATATGCTTGGCACAGGAATTGAGAAGGTTATAAGCATGTTCGAAAAGTGATGGGCTATGACTATTAATCAGGTACAGGATAAAATAATTGAGGATTTCTCGGTTTTTGAGGACTGGATCGACAAGTACAATCTCCTTATAGATATGGGCAGGGATCTGCCGCTTATTGACCCGAAGCATAAGACGAAAGATTATCTTATTGAAGGATGCCAGTCAAAAGTCTGGCTCTATCCTGAATTTAACGGGCATAATGTTACTTTTACAGCCGACAGCGATGCAATTATAACAAGGGGAATAGTTGCTCTGCTGATAAGAGTTCTGTCGGACAGGACACCTGATGAGATTATAGCGTCGGAACTATATTTTATCGACCGCATCGGCCTCAGGCAAAACCTGTCGCCCACGAGGTCAAACGGTTTGTTATCAATGGTGAGGCAGATTAAACTGTATGCTATGGCATACAAGGCAAAAACTAAACAGTTGTAAACTAATGGATCATTCAGAACGGCTCGACATAGAAGCCAGAATAGCAGGTGTCCTGAAGACTATTTATGATCCCGAGATACCGGTAAACATTTACGACCTGGGGCTTATCTATAATATTGAGATAGATGATGACCAGGTGGCACATATCACCATGACGCTTACCGCTCCCAACTGCCCGATGGTCGAACAGCTTGTTGAAGAGGTGAAGTATAAGGTTGCAGGTATTAAAGGGATCAGGGATTGTGATCTTAAGCTTACATTTAATCCGCCATGGGATAAAAGCATGCTCAGCGATGAGGCAAAGCTTGAACTTGGACTGATGTAACATAATAATCAATGACCTACGCAAAAGCTGAATTGTCAGGTCTGATCAGGGATAAAGCTGCTGATCTGAAGTTTGATCTATGCGGTATTGCAAGGGTCAGGATACTTTCGGAGAATGAACCTGTCCTGAGAGCCTGGTGCGAGGCAGGTATGAATGCCGGCATGAATTACCTGAACAGGAAGATAGAAAACCGCCTGAATCCTGAATCGCTCCTGGCTGGTGCAAAATCGATGATTGTGACAGGTTTCAGCTATTACACTGATAATAAGCAGAAAGTTCAGGGAGTACCGGTTCTTTCACGGTATGCATACGGGATCAATTATCATGATGTAATATCCGCCAGGCTTGAGCAGCTCCTCTCGTATATCAGGTCTGTAAATTCCGAAGCTGAGGGAAGAATTGTTGTTGACTCGGCTCCGCTGCTTGAAAAAGGCTGGGCAATAGAGGCAGGTCTCGGATGGCGTGGCAAACATTCTGTTATCATAAACAGAAGCATCGGATCATTCTTTTTTATCGGGATACTGATACTGAATATTGAACTCATCTATGACAAACCTTCCGGAAAAGACTACTGTGGCAGTTGCAGGCAGTGTATTGACTTGTGCCCGACCGGAGCAATAAATAATAACAGAACAATAGATGCCCGGAAATGCATTGCCAATCTTACTATTGAGAACAGGGGACCGATCCCTGAAGAAATACTTCCCAAAATGGGAGGAAGGGTGTACGGATGTGACAGGTGTCAGGAGGTTTGTCCCTGGAATAAGAACGTAACGCCACATTCCCATCCTGAATTTGACCTTCCTGAGGAGATAGCGGAAATGACGCCTGACGACTGGCAGTCGCTTACTGAAGAACAGTTTACGAAGCTGTTCAGGCAGCGCGCACTCGAAAGGATTAGTTATGCTGATATGATTCGTAATATAAATGCAGCAATAAAATCTCTGCAATTTTTCAACTTTCCCCTATAACCGTAACTACTATCTCCCGCTGATTCCGGGGACCATCGAATTCGCAGAAGAAGATATTCTGCCATGTTGAGAGCCCGGGTTTTCCGCTGATAACCGGGATAGTCTCCGAAGGGCCTACCAGTCCGGCCTTCAGATGAGCATCACCGTTATTGTCCTGCCGGTCATGCTCCCATACGCCATAAGGAATCAACCTGTTCAGCAGAGTTACTACATCATTCTGGACTGATTCGTCCCAGTTCTCCTGGATCATTATCGCAGCTGTAGATCCCCTGGCATAAACTGTGGCAATTCCATTCTGAATATTACTTTCCTTTATTATTTCAAGCACTTTTGATGTGATATCGTATAATCCGTTCTTACGGTCGGTCCGGAGTGTAATTATCTTTTGCATTCCCTGTCAGTTTATTTTTCCCAATAAAATTACTATATGTTTTTTACCTTGCTGTTATTATTACGTCTTTATAATAGTAAACTGAAAGCAAATTGATCACTGAGGAATTATTATCGGGATGCAGAAATGGAAATCTGCAGGAATTCAGGAAGCTGATAGGAATTACCTCCCCGTTCGCTTTCTCAGTGGCTTTCAGAATACTTTGTGATGAAGAACTTGCTAAAGATGTAGTTCAGGAAACAATGGTGATATTATGGAAAAAAATCGATCTGGTAAAATCTCCTCAAAGCTTTAAACAGTGGCTTTACAGAATAGTAGTAAACAAGTGCTACGATCATCTCAGGGAAAAAAAGAGACGTCCGGAATTCAGTACAGACGAATCGACATGGGCAGTTATTTCCAACCATATTTCCGAAGAACAGCCTTCAGCACTGGAGAATAATGAGACGGCAAGCATAATAAATCTTCTTACTGACAGGCTTAGTCCACGGCAGAAAGCTGTTTTTGTTCTCTGCGACCTTGAAGAGATGACACAGGAAGAAGCTGCAGGAATTACCGGCATGAGCCGTTTTAATATCAAGGCTAACCTCCATTATGCAAGAAAAAAAATAAGTGACATGTTAAAAAAATATATTCAGGATGGCAGGTGAAAGTGAAAAATATGACAGAATTCTCAAAATCCTGAGGAAATCGAGGCCTGACCTCGGAGAAACAGATGACATTGAGGAGAAGGTGATTAACAGGATTATACTGGCTACCCGTAAGGTAAAACCATCTTTTAATATTCTCGAATTTCTGTTTGGCTGGGTATATATCGGGTGGGTCAGGACTGGCCTTGTTGCAGTCTCTGTCCTTCTGCTGGCAGCATTCGGATATGAGCAGGCTATGATTCTTAAGCGGATCAACAATCTGAATGCCCGTACGGGATTTAGCGAGAGTCAGATCATATCAGGAGTATCGGGTGAAATAAATGACAAGCTTTTATTTTACAGGATCACAGAGGGTAAACAATCTGACAAGCCGATAAAGATTTCCAACAGGCAATTAAAAAAGCTTATCGAATCAATTAATGAATTGCAGATAAAATATAATGACCTTATCAGGATTATTGAAGAGAATCCCGAGCTGAAGAAATATATAGATGAGAAGATTACAGAAAACGACAGGAAGAAATTAAAACTCTGATACCATGAAAAGAAGAATAATAAAAACAGGCGTACTGATCATGCTGACACTTATGTTCTCGTGTGACGAGCCGGAGACTGTAGTCACAAACATTGTCCACCCTGACGGCAGTGTGACCAGAAAAATTGAAATGAAGAATATAGTAAATAAATTTGACCTTTCTGTTTTGCAGGTTCCTTTTGACTCTACATGGATTGTTAAGGATTCTCTGGAGTTTACCGAAGACGGCGATACCATCTGGGTAAAACGTGCGGAAAAGCTTTTTAAAAATACTGATGAGATCAACATGACGTACCAGGCTGACAGCGGGTATAATAAAGATGTGACCCGCAGTACGGAATTCAGGAAGAAATTCAAATGGTTCAATACTGAATACAGGTTTGCTGAGATAATAGATAAAACTATGTCCGGTGGCTATCCGCTTTCAGATTTTCTTACTCAGGAGGAGTTGCAATGGTTCTATTCTCCGGAAAATATAAATGATGAGAAAGAGAATGGCCCTGACAGTCTTAAATACAGAACCTTCAGTGATACAGTCGATACAAGAGTCGAAAAGTGTCTTATAAAAAACGTTGCTTCCGAATGGGTACTTGAATTTAACCGACTAACCGGAGGGAGAGCAGGAAATAAACTGACAATGGAATCATTAAACGAAAAAGGATTCATCAAATTTGTTGAGTCCTGGTATGAGGTTAATAAGTTTGACAGCGTATGGTCAACGGGATTTATGTTTAAGGATTTTTATGGTAAATCCGATCTTCTTAAATATAAGGCAGAAGCCGATTCAGCTGCGGCCCTTGCGGGGGAACGTGTATTTGTTGATTTCAATGATTATACAGTAAGAATAGCAATGCCGGGTAAACTTATAGGAACCAACGGATTTATGGATTCCACAAGAATCTCGTTCTGGCCTGTTAAATCTGAATATTTTCTTACCCAACCTTATGAAATGTGGGCAGAATCGAAAACCACTAATATCTGGGTATGGGTCGTTTCAGCCATATTCCTTGTATTTGTGCTGGGCGGAATCATTTTCAGGGCAATAAAGAAAGGCTGAAGAAACTTCAGCCTTTTAACCTAACCTTAACCTAAACTAACTTACTAAAAACGAGTATTATCTGACATAATCCTTAAGCATCAGCATAAGCTTCTGACGGGTGAAGAAGATCCTGCTTTTTACTGTGCCGATCTTCAGGCTCAGCTTATCAGCAATTTCCTTGTATTTATAACCGTCCAGGTGCATCTGGAACGGGATTCTGAATTCGTCGTCAAGTGAATTGATAGCTTTTAAGATCTCAGCCTCAGCATAGCTGGATTCGGGGGAAATGGACCCCTTGTCGTAAGGCTGGTTGAGATAATAAAGATCCTGTGTCCCGTCAATAATTGTATTCTCCTTGATATTGCGCCTGTAATTATTGATGAATGTATTCTTCATTATTGTAAAGACCCAGGCCTTGAGATTTGTAAAATCAACAAACTTATCTTTATATGTAATTGCTTTAAGATATGTGTCCTGCACAAGGTCGAGTGCAGTATCACGATCGGAAGTCAGGCTCATGGCAAATCTTTGAAGATTGGGTTTCATTCCGATAAGACTGGAGTTGAATTCAAATGTTGTCATAGCGTTTTATTTATTGTTGTCGAAACAAAGCTATACAAATAATATAAGATATGCAAATCTTAATATCTAAATATCCGTATATTCAAAGTTTGTTCTAAAGAGTTTTATTTTACAAGAGGCTGGTAATTAATAAACTGAATAAGTACAGAGCTGACTATTATAAATTATGTATAAATTGAATATTGGTCGGAAATTTTGAATAAAAGCTGATAATAAATCCGGTAGAAATGATTTATTGTTTCAACTTTACTATTTTTAGAAAAAAAAGAGATGGAATATAGCATTCAGCTGCAAAATGGCCAGGTTCTGAGGGGTTTTATAAGCAGCCCGGGAGAAAAGATGCGTTCTATTTTTATCTTTGTACACGGTATTGGAGAGCATATCCGGCGTTACAAACCATGGGCTGGCTTGCTTAACAGTGAAGGGGTGGGATTTACCGGTGTGGATCTGCCTGGCCACGGCCGCTCCGATGGCAGGAGAGGGCATATCAGCAGCTTTTCTCTTACCGATGAGATGATTGATATTCTGATTGGTAATGTAAGGAAAACATTCCCCGGAATACCTGTTCTTTTTTATGGACATAGCCTCGGTGGTACCATTGTCCTTGATTACCTGCTGAGAAGGAAGCCTGATATAAAAGGAGCTGTTGTGACATCACCATGGTTGAAATTATCTTTTGAACCTGAGAAATATAAAGTCGTCCTGGCTTCTGTTGTAAAATATGTTTTGCCGGGATTAATACAACCTGCCGGGCTTGTTGCAGAGCATATTTCAAGAGATGCTGAAGTAGTTAAAGGATATGTATCGGACCCGCTTAATCACGACTATATATCTGTTAGCCTGTTTAACAGTACAATAAGTGCAGCAAAACGCTCGCTTGAAAATGCTTCCGCATTGCATGTACCACTGCTTCTTTTGCATGGCAGCGCGGATATGATCTGTTCACCTGATGGAAGCCGCGAGTTTGCTTCTGCTGCAGCTATGTCTGAACTTAAAATATGGGATGGAGGATACCATGAGCTCCATAATGAACCTTTTAAGAAAGAGGTCTTTGATTACCTCGTAAGCTGGATAAACAGGCTTCTCGGCAGTGCATAATATTGACTCCGTTATGGAACTAAGGACTACATTCAAAATTGAACCTTCCGGGGAAAAGATTACATATAATGATCCGGTGATGTTTATCGGATCGTGCTTTGCAACATCCATTGGCAGGCAGTTTGAGATCGGACATATGCCGGTTATGATAAATCCTTCAGGTACAGTATATAATCCTGTTTCAGTTTGTAATACTCTTAATACTATTATTAATGGTCTTAAATACAGAAGGGATGACCTCTATAATCATGAAGGGACCTGGGTAAGTTTTGATCATTATACTGATTTTTCATCCACTGATCCTTTAAAGGTTCTGGCAAAAATCAATAGAAATTCGGATGAAGCCCGGGGATTCCTCGACGAGGCCCGGTTCCTGTTTATCACTTTTGGTACTGCAAGGATCTTCAGGTGGAAACAGTCAGGGAAAATTGTATCAAACTGCCATAAGATCCCTGCGGCGAATTTCAGCCACGAGCTGCTTACTGTCGATGCGATTGTGACTTTATGGAATAAGTACCTTGATAAACTGCTGGCTCTTTACCCGCAGATGAAAGTTGTTTTCACCATAAGTCCGGTCAGACACTGGAAGGATGGAGCACATGGGAACCATGTGAGCAAGTCGGTCCTGTTTCTGGCAGTGGAAGAACTGCTTAAACATCCGTCCCGGCCGGATTATTTCCCTGCTTACGAACTGGTAATGGACGATCTGCGTGACTACCGTTTTTATGATGAAGATATGCTTCAACCCTCAGCTTCGGCTATTGAATATATCTGGAGAGCGTTTACCGGTTGCTATTTCAGTAAGCCAACCTTGGAATTATGGAATGAAGTTAATAAAATAACAAAAGCATTCTCCCACAGGATCAGGGAAGGTTCCGGTGAAGGGATAAGGAAATTTGCGGAAAGAAGTCTTTTACAGATAGAATCTGTCAAAAAAAGAATTCCATCAATTGATCTTGAAAAGGAAACAGAGTACTTCAGGTCACTTCAGCAACTGAATCACCTTTAAGAATTCTGCGGGATTCCTGGTAATGATGATTTTTTCGGGGATCTTCTTCTCGGGCTGGTCGGGATAATCCGTAAGTATGATCTTGTTAACCAGAAGCGACTTCCCGATGCTGTTGAAATAACCGATTTTCTTTTCTGCAAAATCGAAGGAACCCGAGTTGACAACCAGGTATTCAAATGGTTTAATCTTATAGATTTCAACGACCTCCGATGCCGGAAGAATACCTCCGGTAAAAATCACATCAAATCCGCGCTTCTTCAGAACATATTTATAGAACAGGAAGTTGTTGTCTGTAAGATTATCTGAAGTGTTGATCATTGCCACGGTTGCTCTTGCTCTTGTTCCGGCCGGCTTGAGCTGACGGTCTTCTATTATTATCAGCTGTTTTATAGCGTGTCTGATAAACTGTTCCTGGGCCCTCGAAAGACTGCCCGTCTGCCAGAGAATCCTCGATTTTTCCAGCAAAGGATACAGATACCTGGCATAAGCTTTTTCGATCCCCTCGTATCTTATATACGGCATCAGCGCCTCAATAAAAGATTCTTCATCGAATTTGATGGCAGACATTAGGATCTTTCCGGGTTGAAAATTCTGATCAAGATTATCCTGTCTGCTGCTGGCATTCATCACCTGCTGTGCCAGTTCATCTTCTGCCAGCATTGCGATCTTTGATATCTTCAGCCCATTCCTGTTCAGATATGCTACGTTCAGGATTTTCTTTAATTCTGATTCATTATATGTTCTGATATTTGAGTCGGTTCTGTCCGGTTCAAGGATCCTGTATCTCTTCTCCCATATCCTGATTGTGTGGGCTTTAATACCCGAAAAGTTTTCAAGATCTTTAATTGTAAATATATTTGTCCCTTCTTCCATTGCCTTATAATAAAATTATAATGACGTATCATTATTCCCGTTAGAATAACAATTCAATAAGAGAATTGTTTATCAGGATGTTAATGATAAATTAAAATAAATCCCAGGTTCTGGTGATTTCCCCCGAAATCAACTGATGAACGTAAGTTAAACTTATTCAGATTGTTCAATCATTATCTTCTTGACAATCCTTAATCCATCGCTGAAAATAATCGTTACAAGGTACATTCCCCTTCCCGGATTATCCAGCAGAATTTTTGTCATTGTCAGCGGATTGTTATATTGAACTCTGTATATGTCCTGTCCTATAATGTTTGTGATCTTTACTGAAGAGATTTCCTTATCGCTTTTTATTGTAAAGCTGTTCTCCCTCACCGGCACCGGATAGATGTTTATATTAACCTTAGCTGCCTCAATACTACTTTGTCCCTGAGCAGACGCAACCACGGCTGTGTCCTTCTGGGCATGAATATTAATTGCAACAATGATAAAAAGAATAATGAGTAAACTCTTCTTCATAGATACCGGTTTGAATCCTTTTATCAAAAACTGTGCTAAAGGTATTAAAAAACTATTGAATATTTTCAATTAACAGTACAGCATTTTTCAGATCATCCTCTGTATCAATGCTTATACTTTCCCATTCTGTTGTTGCGGTCCTTATCCTGAAACCATTTTCTATCCATCGGTTCTGCTCAAGGGATTCAGCCATTTCAAGAGGGCTTTTTACCAGTCTGGTAATTCTCTCAAGTGTGCCGGTTTTATAGGCATACAGTCCGATATGTTTGTAATAAACATGTTTCTTCGACCACAACGAAGGCTCAGTATCTCTTATATAAGGTATTGCAGCCCTGCTGAAATAGACTGCATCACCCCTTGTATTTATAATCACTTTTGGATGATTCGGATTGAAGATATCCTCCCCTGACAAGGTTTTCCTTACGAGAGTCGCGATCTCAACATCACTTTCGGAAAAACACGTAACCAGGAGGTTTATCTGTTCGGGTCTTATGAACGGCTCATCACCCTGGATATTAATCACAACATCAGGTTTTTCACCTGTCTGACGGGCTATAATGTCTGCTGCCTCTGCGCAGCGGTCTGTACCGCTTGTGTGTTCCGTTGAAGTCATAACCACCCTGCCTCCGAATGCTCTGACAGCATCATAAATTCTTTTATCGTCCGTAGCTACATAAACATTATCAAGCGATTTGGAGGCCTGTTCGTAAACCCTTTGGATCATTTGTTTGTTTCCGATCAGTGCAAGCGGTTTACCAGGAAATCTGGATGAGGCATACCGTGCGGGAATAATTCCGGTGAACTGATATCCATGCATTGACTTCATGGTGCTAATTTACGTAAAATGCCTTCCCAATGTTTCAAAAATATCTTAAATTCGCAACGTTGTATCACAGTATATGAAAGATCTTCAAAATATTAAGCAGCGTTTTGGCATTATAGGCAGCCATGAGGGGCTTAATCATGCAATTGATATTGCGGTTCAGGTTGCACCAACCGATCTTTCTGTACTTATCACAGGTGAAAGCGGAACAGGGAAAGAAGTATTTCCGCAGATAATACACAACTTCAGTACCAGAAAACACGGCCAGTATATAGCGGTAAACTGCGGGGCAATACCTGAGGGAACCATTGACTCAGAACTGTTCGGGCATGAGAAGGGAGCATTTACCGGTGCGACCGACAGCAGGAAAGGATATTTTGAGGTTGCTGACGGAGGTACAATATTCCTCGACGAGGTTGCCGAACTGCCCCTTTCAACACAGGTCAGGCTGCTCAGAGTTCTTGAAACAGGAGAATTTATTAGGGTCGGCTCGTCAAAAGTACAGAAAACCAATGTAAGGGTTATTGCTGCGAGCAACGTCGATGTGTCGAGGGCGATCGATATGGGAAAATTCAGGGAAGATCTGTTTTACCGCCTGAATACAGTCCCGATAAGGATACCATCCCTGAGGGAAAGAGGTGATGACATCCTGCTCCTTTTCCGCAAATTCGCTGTGGATTTTGCAGAAAAATACAGGATGCCGTCAATCCGGCTCGATTCAGATGCAAGAAACATCCTTCTGAATTATTCCTGGCCGGGGAATGTGAGGCAGCTAAAAAATATTACCGAACAGATATCTATTATAGAACGCGAGAGGGATATTAAGGCTTCGACACTAAAAGCGTACCTGCCCGATTACGATGGAGTAAAGCTTCCTGCTGTCATTAAGAAAGAAGATGATAAATCCTTTTCATCCGAAAGAGAGATTTTATATAAGATCCTGTTCGATATGAAAAGTGATATGAATGATCTTAAGAAGCTGGTTTTTGATCTTATACAAAGGGGAGATCTGGATGTCAGCTTCTCTGAAGATAATTCCAGAGCATTAAAAAATCTTTTCAGGGATAAAAAGAGCACTATTGATGAGGCGCGGGTTACCGAAGCTGCATCAGTTGAATTTACGCCCAGACAGACCCGGAATGATATTCAGGATACAGAGGAGATCGTTGAGGAGTCATTATCCCTTGCCGATAAGGAGGTAGAGATGATCAGGAAGGCTCTTGAAAAATACAATGGCAAAAGAAAGATGGCAGCGAGTGAGCTGGGTATTTCCGAAAGGACTCTGTACAGGAAAATAAAGGAATATGGGCTCGAAAAATAATAAGGTGATTCCGGAAATAAGGAGAATGATACTGGCTGTAGTGACTGGCGTGCTGATTTTGTTGCTGGACAGCTGTATAATTAAATATTCCTTTTCCGGAGCCAGCATTCCGGCAGGAGTGAAAACGGTAAGCATCCAGTATTTCCAGAACAGGGCAAATCTTGTCCAGCCCGGACTAAGCCAGTATCTGACTGACGCCCTTATTGATAAATGCAAAGCCCAGACAAATCTCGGATTGATAAATGGTATAGGAGATGTCAATTTTGAAGGAGAGATAGTCGACTATAATACACGTCCGCTTACTGTGGCTGCAGATGCTCGGGCTGCCACAAACAGGTTCACTATAACAGTCAGGGTCAAATTCACAAATGCTGTTGATCCCGATCTTAGTTACGAACAGAGTTTTTCGCGTTATGAAGATTATGACAGCAACCTGAATCTAAGCCAGGTGGAAAAGGAACTTTCGGAGAAGATTGTAGCATTAATTGTGGAGGATATTTTCAACAGGGCATTCGTCAACTGGTAACTGACATGAACAGAAATGATTTCCTGAGAATGATTGAAACCCGTGGTCCGTTTGACCGTCAGATGATAGGCGAGGTTAGCGATCTGATTAATATCTTTCCCTATTGTCAGAGTGCATATCTTCTCCTGCTTAAAGGGCTTCAGAATACAGGCGATGTCAGGTTCGAAAATCAGCTGAGACAATCCTCCGTACATATAGCAGACAGAGAGGTGTTGTATTACCTTCTGAGGATGGAGCCTCCTCCTTCTGAAAAGACTGAACTAATAGTATCTCCTTCTTCTGCGGCTGAGCCGGAGAGTAAACCTGAGACTGGTCAGTATGTTGAAGAGGCGCCACCTGCTTCACCGGTTGAACCGGAAGTCCGACATGAAGTTGTTCAGGAGGTTGCAGAGATATCACCTGCTGCTCCGGTTGAACCGGAAATCCAACCTGAGATTATTCAGGAGGTTGCAGAGATGTCAGCTACTCCCGTGGTTGAACAGGAGATCAGGGAAGAGGTAAGTCAGCAGGTGGTGATTGAAACTGCCAAGAACAGCGAAGAACTTATCAGCGAAATTGAAAAAAGTGAAGGTTACGGAATAACAGACGAAGATTCAGACAGTTTTCAGCTGACCTCGCGACATTCGGTTCTCATAACAGCAGGGACTGACGAAGATGATTCAAACAGTATTATTGATTTGGTGGATGAGGAATCCGGAGAGGTTGAAGAGACAATCGTTTATATGGATCCCGGTTTTTCTGTACCCGAACATATAGATCTTCTTGAATTTGAACTGGAGAGCAAGCCGGATGCCCCGGGTCATTACAGCATTGCCGGTGAGGAGCCGGAACAGGTCCGGCCGGTTACTGAGAAACAAAGGAGAGCCGAGCTTATTGACAAATTCATTCAGACGAATCCCAGGATTGAACCGGCGAAAGAGAAATCAGATATTCCTGCAGAGGATATTTCGAAGCCATATATTGAAGAAGGTGCAGCGTTCCTTACAGAAACACTTGCCCGGATCTATATCAAACAGGGATACTATTCGAAAGCCATAGGTATCTACGAGAAATTATGTTTGAAATATCCGGAAAAATGTAGTTACTTTGCATCGCAAATTGAAAAGGTGAATGAGCTAATAAAAAAATGACAAGATGGGAATATATATTTTTGTATCAATTTTAGTGATCATTGCATGTTTCCTCCAGATATTGATTGTGCTGGTACAGAATTCCAAAGGAGGAGGGCTGGCAGCCAATTTTACTTCGGCAGGCCAGACAATGGGCATACGTAAAACTGCAGATTTTCTTGAAAAATCAACATGGACGCTTGCTGCCGCAATCCTGATTCTCTGTGTTGTGGCAACTGCGACTATACCGCGTGGTTCTGAGACCGGACGTTCAAGAATTGAAAATGAGATTAACAACGCGGTTGATCCGAATGCTATTCCGACACTTCCGACAGCAGTTCCTCCGGCAACAACAACACCATCAGCCGGAACAGAACAGCCCGAAAACTAAAGCTTTGAGATAAAACATAAGTTCAAAGTGTCAGAATGTCACATTCTGACACTTTTTTTATCCTTACTGTTAAAGTACAGATATCCAATCTTATAAGCTGGATTTTATGATTATTCTGACAGGAAACTGACAAACCGGAAACAGATAAATTGTCGTCAAAAAACAAAAAATGTCATTTTCAGTTCTTTGGCACAGAATATGCTAAAAAAGGAGTCGGTAAACGATTACTAACTTTAAAACTAAATAATTATGGCACAATTAAAAGGTAAAATTCTGGCAGGCAAGGTTCTGGTAAAACCCGATGAAGCTGAAGCTAAAACTGCCAGTGGGATAATTATTCCCGATTCCGCAAAGGAAAAACCCCGTCAGGGGAAAGTGATACTCGTTGGCGCAGCAAAAAAAGACGAAGAGATGGAAGTAAAGAAAGGTGATGTGGTTCTTTATGGCAAATACTCAGGTCAGGAACTTACCATTGACGGTGAGGATTATCTGCTTATCTCTCAATCAGACATTCTTTTTATAGCTTGATTTTATAACCAATAAATAAAAATAACAGATATGGCAAAAGAGATTAAATACAATATTGATGCACGCGCGCTTCTTAAAGAAGGTGTTGATCAATTGGCAGATGCAGTAAAGGTGACCCTTGGACCAAAAGGACGCAACGTGGTACTTGAAAAGAAATTCGGAGCTCCGAGCATAACAAAAGACGGTGTTACCGTGGCAAAAGATATTGAACTGTCCGATCCATATAAGAATATGGGTGCTCAGATGGTTAAAGAGGTTGCTTCAAAAACCGGGGATATTGCCGGCGACGGTACAACAACAGCAACAGTGCTGGCACAGTCTTTAATAAATGTTGGATTAAAGAATATCACTGCCGGTGCAAATCCGATGGATATCAAGAGGGGAATCGACAAGGCAGTTGGGAAGGTAGTTGATCATTTAAAATCGCAGGCAAAGGTGATCGGCGACGACCTTGGCAAAATTGAACAGGTTGCAAGGATCTCTGCAAACGACGACGAGGAGATAGGTAAGCTTATTGCTGAAGCAATGGGCAAGGTACATAAGGAAGGTGTTATTACTGTTGAGGAATCAAAAGGTACTTCCACTTATGTCGATGTTGTTGAAGGAATGCAGTTCGACCGTGGTTACATCTCAGCATATTTTGTTACCAACGCAGAAAAGATGGAATCAGAACTTGAAAATCCTTATATTCTTATTTACGATAAGAAGGTAACCTCAATGAAGGATATGCTTCCGATACTTGAAGCCACAGCCCAGGCCGGACGTCCGTTGCTTATTATTTCAGAAGATGTGGAAGGTGAAGCCCTTGCGACACTCGTGGTAAACCGCCTCCGCGGATCACTGAGAGTTTGTGCAGTAAAAGCTCCGGGATTCGGCGACAGAAGAAAGGAAATGCTTGAGGATATAGCAATCCTGACGGGAGGAACTGTGATATCCGAAGAAAAGGGACTTAAACTTGAGCATACAACACTCGATATGCTTGGAAACGCCGAGAAAGTGACTGTCAATAAGGAGAATACAACGATCGTCAACGGTGCCGGCGATAAGGAAATGATCAAAGCACGTGTTGGTCAGATCAAACAGCAGATGACCACGACAACATCCGATTACGACAAGGAAAAGCTGCAGGAGCGTTTAGCAAAGCTTTCCGGTGGTGTTGCAGTACTGTATATTGGAGCCGCATCGGAAGTTGAAATGAAAAACAAGAAGGACCGCGTTGATGATTCATTGCATGCAACCCGCGCTGCAATTGAGGAAGGTATTGTTCCGGGAGGCGGTGTGGCATATATCAGGGCTATTTCAGCACTCGAAGGACTCAAGGGAGAAAATGAGGATCAGACTACAGGTATCGAAATCGTCAAGCGTGCAATTGAGGAACCATTGCGTCAGATTGCCATAAATTCCGGTCAGGAAGGAGCAGTCATTGCCCAGGCTGTAAAAGCAGGAAAAGGAGACTACGGTTATAATGCACAGACCGATAAGCTTGAGAAGCTTTATACATCAGGAGTTATTGATCCTGTAAAAGTCGTCAGGGTTGCCCTTGAAAATGCAGCATCAGTCGCAGGTATGTTCCTGACAACTGAGGCTGTTGTTGTTGAGGAAAAGGAAGAACATCCTCCTGTACCACCACAGGGAATGGGCGGCGGTATGCCGGGAATGATGTAATAGACTCATCATATCATATTAAAATAAATTACAGAGGCGCTGCAATGCAACGCCTCTGTATGTTTAATGTCAATATTAACCCTCTGCCAGGTGAGAAGGAGGGTTATATATTTTTATATATTTGCACCTGATTTCAGACGCCTTCGTTGATGCAAAATATCCGTAATTTCTGTATCATAGCACATATCGACCACGGTAAGAGTACACTGGCCGACAGACTTCTTGAAAAGACAAATACGATTGCGGAAAGGGATTTTCAGGACCAGGTACTCGATGACATGGATCTTGAAAGAGAGAGGGGAATCACAATCAAGAGCCATGCCATACAGATGGAGTATTTTCATGAAGGACAGAAATACTTTCTGAACCTGATTGATACCCCGGGTCATGTGGATTTTTCCTATGAGGTTTCGAGATCTATATCGGCGTGCGAAGGAGCATTGCTTGTTATAGATGCGACACAGGGAATCCAGGCTCAGACAATTTCAAATCTCTATATGGCCATTGACCATAATCTCGAGATAATATCTGTCCTTAACAAGATGGACATGGCCAATGCTATGCCCGAAGAGGTTAAAGACCAGATAGTGGATCTGGTTGGATGCAGCCGCGAAGAAATTATCGAGGCAAGTGCACGAACAGGTACGGGCATTGACAGGATTCTCAGCGAGATTGTAATAAAGATTCCGCCACCAGAAGGTGATCCGGAAGCCCCCCTTCAGGCCCTTATCTTCGACTCCATATTCAACTCTTTCAGAGGCATTATTGCATATTTTAAAGTAGTTAACGGTACTATCAGAAAGGGAGACAGGGTTAAATTTGTGAGTACCGATCATGAATATAATGCAGAGGAAATAGGCGTCCTCAAGCTGAAACGGGATCCTCGCGGGGAGCTGGGAGCAGGGGATGTAGGATATATTATTTCAGGCATAAAGAATTCCGCGGAAGTTAAGGTCGGCGACACAATAACACACGTCATAGATCCCTGCGACAAGGCTATATCAGGATTCGAGAATGTAAAACCGATGGTATTTGCAGGGATGTACCCGGTAGATGCCGATGAATATGAAGACCTGAGAAGCTCGATAGAGAAGCTCCAGCTCAATGATGCATCGCTATCGTTTGTCCCCGAATCTTCTGCAGCGCTGGGTTTTGGCTTCAGGTGCGGATTCCTTGGACTTCTTCATATGGAGATTATCCAGGAACGCCTTGACAGGGAATTTGATATGGATGTGATCACCACAGTACCCAATGTATCATTCAAGGTCTTTACCACAAGGGGAGAAGAGATAGATGTACATAATCCCTCCGGAATGCCTCCGGTTAACCATATCGAAAGGATTGAAGAGCCATATATAGTCGCCCAGGTGATAACCAAAGCGGAGTATGTGGGACCTATAATGAAGCTTTGTATCGACAAACGGGGAACGCTGAAAAATCAGATCTATCTCACAAAAGACAGGGTTGAGCTGACATTTGAGATGCCTCTGTCGGAGATTGTGTTTGATTTTTACGACAAACTCAAGAGCATCTCAAAGGGTTATGCCTCTTTCGATTACTATTATACTACTTACCATAAAGCAGACCTGGTAAGACTTGATATACTCCTTAATGGTGAAATGGTTGATGCATTATCCACCCTTATCTACAGGGGGCACGCATACGATTTCGGAAGGAAAATTTGCGTGAAGCTGAAGGAACTTATCCCGAGACAGCAGTTCGACATTGCCATTCAGGCTGCAATAGGAGCAAAAATTATTGCCCGGGAGACAGTCAAGGCTGTCCGCAAGGATGTTACTGCAAAATGTTACGGAGGAGATATCACCAGAAAAAGGAAACTACTCGAAAAACAAAAGAAAGGGAAGAAGCGCATGCGCCAAATAGGTAATGTTGAAGTACCGCAGCAGGCATTTCTGGCAGTCCTGAAAATTGACTGATCTCAGCAGATGAGCTTATATCCCCTCCCATGTACATTCAGAATCTTTACAGCCGGATCCTTCTTTAAATATTTTCTCAACCTCGTTATATATACATCCATACTTCTTGCATTGAAGTAGTTGTCATCGATCCAGATCGATTTCAATGCATAATTGCGTTCAAGGATTTCGTTTCCGTGCTGACATAAGAGTTCAAGAAGCTCCGATTCCTTTGTGGTGAGCTTTATTGTCTGGCTGCCGGTTGTAAGGAATTGTTTGAGGGGATCAAATGTATAGGTGCCAATGGTATACAGATCTTTTTTCTTCTTCACAACGGATCCTGCGGTTCTTTTAAGGATTGCCTGGATCCGGTATAAAAGCTCCTCCATCGAGAACGGCTTTGTGATATAGTCATCGGCTCCTGACCTGAATCCTTCGAGCACATCTTCCTTCTGGCTCCTTGCTGTGAGAAAAATAATAGGTATCGAAGGATTGATTTTACGGATTTCCTTTGCAAGAGTTAGTCCATCCATTTCCGGCATCATTATATCGAGTATGCAGAGATCATAATGCTCCTTCGAAAAAGCTTCAAGCGACCGTATCCCGTTCACAAACAGGCTTGTTTCATAGTTTTTTACTGTGAGATAGTTGCGCAGTAAATTACCAAGATTGCTGTCATCTTCCGCCAGAAGTATTCTCATGTTTTTCATCTTAATCCGTTTTGAGGAATGAAAAGCGTGAATCTTGTTCCCTTATTAATCTGACTTTCGGCTTTGATAGTACCGTTATGCTCTTCAATAATTTTCTTTATATAGCTCAGGCCAAGCCCGAATCCCTTTACATCATGAACATTGCCGGAGTGAACCCTGAAGAATTTATCATAGATTCTCTTCAGATCCTTCTTGCTGATCCCGATGCCGTTATCCTCAATGGCAATAATAATTCCATTTTTTGAATTTTTTGTGGAAATGGTTATCTCGGGCTTTCCCTTTGTATATTTTATTGCATTATCAATAAGGTTGGAGATCAGGTTAAGAAAATGCACCTCATCAACCATCGCGTGCGAGTGTACTGCCTGATAATCTTTTATTACGATACCTTCCCTGCTTTTCAGCTGGAGATCAAAATTCTGCACGGCGCTGTCGATTACGGTATGAAGATCGAGATCTGCCAGGCTGAGCTTCATTTTCGTCTTTTCAAAAATAGCCATCTGAAGGACCTTCTCCACCTGGAATTTAAGGCGCATGCTTTCGTCAGATATTATTTTTGCCAGGTTGTCGGTATCTTTTTTCTTTTCGGAAATAGTTTTATCGGCCATCATCTGCGAAGCAAGCGAAATCGTGGAAATTGGTGTTTTCAGCTCGTGGGTCATATTATTTATAAAGTCGTTCCTGATTTCCGAAATCTTTTTCTGGCGGAATATTACCACAAAGGTACCTGTGGCAAGGATCAGCAGGAGTAATGTGAAGAGCAGTGAGAGAAATCCGAGGGTGCCTATTTTCTTAAACTTGAATTGTTCTTCCTGGGGGAAGTAAAGAAACAGCTGATTCTGGCTCGGAACAGGATCGTTAGGGAAAAGCTGTATTATGAATTTTTTAGTTCCGGGCCTGTCCGTAAATCCCGATGTCTTCCAGACAATCCCTGCTCTTCCTGAACGTATCGAAAATTCAAAGTCAAGGAGGATGCCGGCATTCAGAAGAGCAATTCTCATCTGTCCCTTCAAATCTTCAAAATCGATCCTGTCCCTTATATCAGGTGTTTTACGCAGGATTTTTTCCATGATGTTTTCGAGAAAGACAATCTTGTTTGAAACTCTTCCCGACAATTCTGTGCTTGTCAGCTGTGCCGATGGTTCAGAACGCTCATCTGCGGTCGAAGCAACTATATCTTCTGATGAAATGAATATCTTCTGGCCTGAACTCGTTATGGCTACCAGTTCATCCGCATTGCTGAGCCCGTACATTTCAAGAAGTTCTGAATTGGGATGATATCCCCTGAGCCGTCTGGCCAGAGGAGAATTTGCCGGGACAATAGCAGTTATTGAATCAGCCGACTCAGGGCCGATCTCTTCAACAATGCTGTTGATCAGTTCCTTTTCCTCAAGATCCAGAACTACCGATTCGAGAGCCTTGTTTGCAAGGTTCCGGAACTGCTGATCGGTGATCTCAATGGCATTACGGATCCAGTATAACTGAATGAAAATTAATCCTGAAATTACTAGGAAGAAGAATATTGCCAGCAATACTATGATCTTTCGCTTCATACAGGCACAAAAGTACTTTTATAAAATTTAACCCGACCTGCTTTAACTTTCTTTAACACCTTGTCATTTTGATAAGCTGCTGAAAAAGGGTGTTTGCTGCGAAAAGAATAAAAAAAACATAAAAATCCTTAAAATAAAGTTAATATTCAGCTAATTGTGTTAAAATGCTTTCTTGTGTGATATTCAATATATATCTTTGTACAGGTTTTGGCATGAAATTTGAAATTTAAATAATAGAGGTTTTTTTCATAGGTTAGGTTAGTTTTAGGGTTATCAAAATGCGAGGCTGACATCTCTGGTCAGCCTCTTCTCTTTTGTGTCATTCAGGATTAAATTTCTGCACGCCGGTTACTGCGGCTTCAGCGGGTGAGGTAGTGCAGATTTTTGTCCTTGATTGTATTTGCATCGAAATTAAATACTGCTGTGATACAGTCAGTCTCCCTTAACACAGAAATGATCCTGTCGATATCGGCGGATCTTTCAGGATCAAACACCACAAAAACGAAGTCTATATTTTTTAGTTTCTTAAGGAGAAAGTATTTGCCGGTGCGATTTGAGACCAGATCGAAGATCAGGTCAGGCGATCCGCTGGTGTCTGAAAACCTGCTGAATGTTAATTCATTGTCATCCTCCGTAATGGTAACGGGAGTGGTGTTACGAAGTGAAATGCTGAATTTTGAATTCAGGATCAGGGAGAGCTTATAATCGGGTTCAGCAGATACGATGCCGAGCAGATGAGAATCATTTTCCGGCCCTACATCAAGCCGGATCCGTTTTATTTTCTGACCCTCTTTCATTGTCTGTTGTCTTATTTCCTAAAGATAAGAAAAACCATAAAGTGCAGATCAAAGCG
>JADDYF010000212.1 GCA_015712185.1 Bacteroidales bacterium | reverse complement strand
CCAGACCGGCTCACCCGTACGGGAGAGCAGCGGATACCACTCACCCACGCCTTTATTTATCATTTTATCGAATACAAACCGGTGTACATTCTTGTATGCATCCCAGTAAACCTGATCTCTGAACATTATACAGGCATCGAGTAACCCAATAAGCACTTCCGCCTGCTGCCAGAATTCCTTTTCCCTGTCAGAGACTCCTCCCGAATGAGGACCTTCAACATATACCCCACCATATTCATCATCTATCCCGTTCCTTACAGTATGATCAAAAATTGTTTTGAAGACATCCTTATATAAAACAGTATCGATCTTTAAGATTTCAAGAGCGTGAATAAGCAGCCAGGCAAACTCAGCATTATGTCCGTAGCAGGTGTTGTCTGTGACATTAGTCTTTTGTCCCTCTGCCGAGAACCTGTCCCATCCCCAGACTATATCAAATTTGATCTGAGGAGCTACACTCCAGTCTTTGAAGAACTGAGGTATTCCGGTCTTGTAAACAGGGTGTATTATGCGGTTAAGGAGCAAGTCGATCACTTCGAGCAATTTCCTGCGATGCACATCTTTTCCTGTGCATTCATAAAGAGTCGTGTATGCTTCCATAAGATGCATATGCACATCCAGTGTCTTCCTGTCGCCTCCCTGGCTGCCCGGTCCGCACAATGTCCAGTCCCTGTGGAACATCTCCCAGTATCCGCCATACATGGTGTCAGCACAATACTTCTGAACAAGGTCAAACACTTTTTCAGCATAGTCAATTCCGCACGGATCACCTGTGGCAAGTGTGTATTCGCTGAGTGAGTATATCGCAAAGCTGTGGCCATAAATTATCTTCCTGTCAGTTTTTACATTGCCCTTCCTGTCCATCATCCAGTAAAAACCACCGTATTCCCTGTCCCACATTTTGCTGATCAGAAAATCTGCTCCGTAACGTGCCATATCCGCATACATGCCTTCACCATAGCCGGCACGGTGAGCCGAGGCAAGTGTATAAAGGCACCTCGTCTGGGAGATAAGCGATTTTTCATCTTCACCGGTGTCTCTGCCATCTTTATCAAAATGAGTAATAAATCCTCCGTTCATTTTGTCCGTCATACGGCTTATCCAGAAAGGCAGTAATTCATTAAGAAGATGATTCTCAGCCTCATTCCTGAAAAAAACGATCTCTTTCCTGCTCATTCTTCCTTAACTGTTTATAATTATTTTTCTGTTAAGAACAGGGGGAGCTTACTTATTGTTACTTTGATCCGGGTTCAGATTTTGTAAGTACAATAGGTACGCTTCCTTCAGAATAAGTCCCTTTGCCCGACATCTTTGAATTACTTTCTAATTTCAGGATTACCGAAACATACTCATCTTCTATTGCCATTGAGAAAGAAATAGAGTCATTTCTGAATTTTACATTCTCCCCGATAAACTTATAATCGATGCCTCTGAATTGAAATACGGCCGAATACTTATTCTCTGAAAAGCCTATTGTTATTGTCCCTGATGAGTATTCCTCAGGGGCTTCGGCAGATACAAAATTCCATTGCCCTACAGGACTCTTCTTTTCATTTGTTGTTTGTGCATTACCGAGGGATATACTTAATGAAAGGAGTAAGATTAAATTAATTACCTGTTTCATAATCTTTAGTTTAAGCTGGTTAAAACAATCGTTAAATCTATCGTCTGAAGATACTCTATTTTTTTATTAAATTCATTTTTATGAGAAATCTGCCTGAACATTATAACTATCATGAATTTATCACTTGCAATAAACAATATTTCAATATTTTTGCACTGTTAAAAAATTAACAGAACAAATCATTATGAAGAATCTTTTGATTTTAGGTGCCGGTACCGGAGGTACCATAATGGTAAATAAAATGAGGAAGAGGCTTCCTTCGGGAGAGTGGAATGTCACAATCATTGAAAAAGAGAAGGACCATTTCTATCAGCCGGGATTCCTGTTTATCCCATTCGGATATTATGACCGGAATGACATTGTAAAGCCAAATCAAAAGTTCTTTCCTAAAGGAGTGGAAGTAGTCAATAACGAAGTTGACAGGATTATTACTGAAGAAAACAAGGTTATTCTTAAAAACGGAGAATCATTTCAATATGACGTGCTGATTATTGCAACCGGCGCCAGGCTCTCTCCTGAAGATACTCCGGGACTGAAGGCTGAATTATGGCATAAGAGCATATTTGATTTTTATACTATCGAAGGTGCTGAGACTCTCGCAGAGTTTTTTAAGACATGGGAAGGAGGCAATCTGGTGATCGATGTAGCTGACAATCCAATTAAATGCCCGGTTGCACCGCTTGAATTTGCTTTTTATGCTGATGATTTTTTTACAAAAAGAGGAATTCGTAATAAAGTCAATATTACTTATGTCACCCCTATGTCGGGTGCGTTCACAAGGCCAAAAGCTTCCAGAATGTTTGGTTCCCTGCTTCAAAATAAAAATATAAACCTTGTTACTGATTTTTTCCTGGGAGAAGTTGACAATGGCAATAAAAAAATCCTGGACTTTGGAGGACGTGAGGTTCCATTCGATTGTCTGGTAACAGTTCCACTCCATTCTGGCGATCCGGTCGTCTCAAAAAGCGGCCTGGGAGATGAGTTCGGATTTGTAAAAGCAGACAAGAACACTCTTCAGTCCATTTTGTATAAAAATATTTTTGTTATAGGGGATGCATCCAACTGTCCTGCTTCCAAAGCGGGTTCAGTAGCTCATTTCCAAGCAGATACGCTTGAGGAGAATATCATCGACTACATTGAGAACAAGCCGATGTCCGCATCTTTTGACGGGCACTCCAACTGTTTTATCGAAACGGGATTCGGGAAAGGGATACTTATAGATTTTAATTATGAAACTGAACCATTGCCCGGATTATACCCCTTACCTGTTGTCGGTCCTCTTACCCTGCTCAAGGAATCAAGGTTAAATCACTTCGGCAAGCTGATGTTCAAGTGGATCTACTGGAATATTCTTCTGCCCGGAAGAAAATTGCCTGTAACAAATTATATGTCGATGAAAGGAAAGAGAACAGATTGAATATTATCGCAAAAAACAAATTAATAACCTTAATATCAATATTATGGCACAAAAAACTTATGCAGGCATAACAGTAGATGTCAATGAGGAAGGGTACTTTACCAATCCTTCGCAGTGGACAAGAGAAATAGCAGTTGAAATTGCAAAGGAAGAGGGGATCGTTCTTACCAATCAGCACTTTGCTATTATGGAATTTCTGCGCAATAAACATATTAAAGGTGAAGCCTTATCGATCAGGAGCATTAACCATTCAGGAGTAATTGATGTCAAGACATTTTACCAGTTATTTCCGGGCGCTCCGCTGAAAAAGGCCACTAAAATTGCCGGGATTCCAAAACCTGCCAGTTGTATTTAACCTAAAAAAATGATAAATGGAACAGAAATATCCAGTAAAAAAAGTCAATCTTATTTGCGCCAAAGGCGCTATCGAAGACGTTTATGCAACTCTGATAATGGGCAACGGCGCGGTAATGGAAGGAATTGAGACCAATATCTTTTTCACCTTTTTCGGGCTAGATGCCATACTAAAAACTAGAATGGATAAATTACATACCGCGGTGGTTGGAAATCCGGCACTGAGGCTTCCGGGCGGATTAAGGATGCCCACACTCCTTGGGGTTATTCCGGGAATGGAGGCTTTTACCTCATGGATGATGAAAGGTGAAATGGCAAAGCTAGATATTCCTCCGGTGAGCGAATTCCTCGATCTGATAGTGGCCGGAGGAGGCAGGATTTATGCCTGTAAGCTGGCAACAGATATGTTTAAATTCAAAAAGGAGGACTTCAGTGAACATGTTTCAGATATTCTGACCGTCGGGCAGTTCTATGAACTGGCCGGAGGCGAAGGGTCACATATAATATTTACCTAGGCTTAACATCACTTGCAACCTCTTCATTTCTAAGATTTCAGGAAGGATTATATTTCGGGTATCCTCAGGTGGAGAATATTTGTCAGTTCCTTACCCGGACAGAATATTTTGTAGGCAGCCGGCCAGACTTTCATGAGATATCTGTCCTGCCGGTTTCGGATTATTACTGCAAGCTGATCCATTGCGGATTGATTGCCATTATCACCGTATTTATAATCCAGAGTCTTAATCAACTGTACCAGATCGTTATATTTACCCAGGTTCTGGGTCAGGTTATCAAGCTTCCTTTCAAGTGATTTTACAGCAGAAGGATTCAGCGGTCTGAAAAAGTAAAGCTGATAAAGAAAATCCTTTCCTCTTTTCCTGAACTCATGCAGGGAAGTTGATTTAGGACTATTCCTGCAGGTAAGATAATTGTTTACCACACCATTATAAGTCTCTTCAAGTCCGGTTAATAAATTCAGGGTACTTAAACCGTTCATGTTATAAAAACGGATCCTGTACTCTGACTTGCGAAGAATCTCATTTATCTTCTGAATGTCACGAATTATATTCTCTGAAGGGAGAACAGCAGCTACATCTTTCTTCATCAGAGCCTCAATCTGCTCATTATTCTGAAGCTTCACGAATACTCCCGGATTATCTTTCCTCAGTTCCCTGAGGGTTTTCCTGTGGACTGATGTTTCACGCCATGAACGCATAATCCGTCCTACTTCTCTGAACGATCCGTACTCCCTCTGGAAAGTCTCCTGGTCAACCTGTATCCTGATGAGCCTCATCACAGCCCTCGATTTCTTCATAAGCACCCTGATATCGTGGACTGCCTTGTCATCCGGTATCGCCGATCGGTCCAGCATTACCTGAGCTTCCCTGATATACCCTGAAATAACAGGTTTTATCTCCTTCAATTTCACTTTGTCGGATTCCATGAACGAGTTTATTGCAAGTCAAAGATCAATAAATATAATAATTATCATCACAAAAAGGAATTACTAAATATTTCATAAACACTTCTGAAGAGCTAAAATTTGCAGTCTCCTAAGGATTTTTTTTTTCAATATCCCTATTAAAAGACTAAATTTGAGGTTAATTAAGAGATAGTTAATCCGGCAGTTTTACTAATCTCATTGAACCATATGAAAAAAATAATCTTTATCCGGCATGGTAGAGCCGAGGATTCTGCAGCTGAAATATCTGACTTTGAGAGATCTCTGACGACTAAAGGAAAAATTATTTCAAAGCAGATGGCAAAGCGGTTCAGGGAAAAAGAAGATGATCCCGGATTATTCATCACAAGCCCCGCTTTCAGAGCACTCGAAACCGCATATATCTTCGCACTCGAGCTTGAAATAAAACCCGAAAGAATAATGATTGACAGCAATTTGTATTACAAATCGACGCTTAAGTCGTTGTTCGATATATTATCGGTTTTAGATGATAAAATCAATACAATCACTCTGTTCGGTCATAATCCTGCATTTACGGAAATGCCCGATCGCTTAAGCAAGCACGGTTGTGAATTCCTGACAAAGACAAGTATAGTCTGTATCTCATTCGACACCGATACATGGTCATCAATAAAACCTGACACTGGCAGGCAGCAATATTTTCTTAAACCGGAGAAATAACAATGAGCAAAACCTATATTCCGAAGGAGATCAGCTGGTTGTCATTCAATGAACGGGTTCTCCAGGAAGCAGAAAACAAGGACGTTCCGCTTATCGAACGCTTTAAATTCCTTGGTATTTACTCGAACAACCTGGATGAATACTTCAGGGTAAGGGTGGCAACCCTGAAAAGGCTTTCACAATTCGGATCAAAGTCTAAAAATGTTCTGGGATACAGCCCGAAGGCCACCCTGAAGCAGATACACAAGATCGTGCTGGCTCAGAATTCAAGGTTCGAAAAGATCTATTCATCGCTCATAAACGAGCTTGATAAGCATAGGATCCACATCATCAGCGAGAAACAACTTAACCAGGAACAGGCTGAGTTTGTAAGGAATTATTTTCACAAAGAAGTAAGGACACGGCTCATGCCATTTCTTATCAAGGAGGATTCAGAGCTTCCAAACCTTACCGATGATGCAATATTCCTTGCTATATATCTTTACAACAGGGAGACAGACAAGAAAAGGTATGCCCTGCTCGAAATTCCATCGAACGTTCTTCCCAGGTTTATCCTGCTTCCTGAAAAGGATGATGAGAAGTATGTGATCTATCTTGATGACATCATAAGGTATGGCCTGAAGGATATCTTCTTTATCTTCGATTTTGACGAATTCTCTGCGTATACCATCAAGCTCACCAAAGATGCTGAGCTCGAGATTGCTGACGATATCTCCGAAAGCTACATTGATAAACTGTCAAAAAGCCTGCTTCAGAGAAAACGGGGTACACCGGTACGGTTTATCTACGACAGGAAGATGCCAGGAGAGCTACTCAAGATACTTACACAAAAGCTGAATCTTGGACCTGATGACGTTATAATACCATCAGACAGATATCACAATTTCAAGGATTTCATGAACTTTCCCTACCTGGGGAAGAAAAAACTCTATTATGAACCTCTCATTCCGATAGCTCACAGGGATATCCCTGCGGGGAAGAGCATCTTATCAGCTATCAAGAAGAAAGATATTATGCTTTTCTTCCCGTACAATCCGTTTGACCATTTCATCGATCTTCTGAGAGAAGCATCCATCGATCCGTTCGTCAGTTCAATACATATTACTCTTTACAGGCTTGCCAGAAATTCGAGTGTCATCAATGCCCTTTTAAACGCTGTGCGTAACGGGAAAAATGTGATAACAGTTGTGGAGCTTCAGGCAAGGTTTGATGAAGAGGCAAATATCCTCTGGGGAAACAAGCTTAAGGACGAAGGTGTTAAAGTGATATATGGCGTACCGGGGCTTAAGGTACATTCAAAGCTCTGCCTTATAACCCGTGTCAAAAATGATGTCACCCACAGGTATGCTGCCATCGGAACAGGTAATTTCAATGAGGATACAGCACGTGTCTACAGCGACCACCTGCTCCTTACTTCCAGCCTGAAGATCACAAATGAAGTACAAAAAGCTTTTGACTTCTTCAGCGTAAACTATAAGAAAGATAACTATTATCACCTGGTTTTATCCCCGTTCTTCCTGCGCAATAAAATAATGCTTCTCATTGAGAATGAAATAAAAAATGCAAAGGAGGGTAAGAAAGCATATATATATCTGAAATTAAACAATCTAACAGATAATGACATAATCAACAGCCTTTATGAAGCAAGTAATGCAGGGGTCAGTATAAAACTGATAATCCGGGGGATGATATCCCTGGTCCCGGGAATAAAGAAAATAAGTGAGAACATTAAGGCGATCGGCATTGTCGATCGTTTTCTTGAACATACAAGATTCATGATATTCTGTAATGGGGGTAATGAGGAATATTACATCTCTTCGGCAGACCTCATGACGAGAAACCTTGATCACAGGATCGAAGTAACATGTCCTGTTTTTGACAGGAGCATCAGGAATGACCTGAAGCAGATTTTTGAAATACAATGGAGTGATAATACAAAAGGAAGGAAAATCGATGCTGGTCTGTCCAACAAGTTTGTCAAGCGCGGGAAGGAAAGTGTACATTCGCAGTCAGAGGTTTACAATTACCTTAAAAAGCTCAACGAAAAATCCATCGAAAAATAGATCTCACTGATGAACCTCATTGCCTTACTTGCAGGTACATTAATAATTGTACTCTTCTCATGGTTTTATTCAATCAGGCATGGAAGATATCATGGAATACCCAGGTTTTTCTCCTTCGAAAGTATTTTCATCCTGGTGCTTCTGAACTATAAGGTATGGTTCCGTGACCCTTTGGCCCCATTGCAGATAATCTCATGGATCCTACTGATTATGTCTGCCTATACCGGCATTGCAGGAATAGTCCTCCTGAAGAAGGTTGGGAAACCCGGAAAAAACTTTGAGAATACTTCGGTACTCGTTAAATCGGGCCTCTACAGATTTATCAGGCACCCTCTCTATTGTTCCCTGCTGCTTCTGGGGACAGGAGTGATGTTCAAAAATGCCGGCACTGCACAGCTGTTACTTGGTATAATCAACCTTGCGGCCATATTTTTTACAGCAAGGCTTGAAGAAAAGGAGATGGTGGCAAAGTTCGGTGATGCGTATACCGATTATATGAAGGAGACGAAAATGTTTGTGCCGTTTGTTGTCTGAGGGTCTGAGGGTCTGAGGGTCTGAGGGTCTGAGGGTCTGAGGGTCTGAGGGTCTGATGGTCTGATAGTCTGATGGTCTGATGGTCTGATGGTCTGATGGTCTGATGGTCTGATGGTCATGATACATTTATCATTGTGTTTAAACAATAATGATCAGTAATTGTTTTTTTACTAAAACAGTATCATGACAAGAAGAGATTTAATTCAGAAAATTGTTCTTGGGGGAACAACCATTATAATATTACCTGTCATTGCAAGCAGCTGTGCAAAGGATGAGGTCGACGGAACTAACGGGGGAGGGTCAAACTCTGATAAGTTCACAATTGATCTTACAACTCCGGCATACTCTGCCCTTAATGCGGCAGGGGGCTGGATGGTTGTTGCTGCAAAAAACATTATTGTAGTAAACACGGGCAGTAATGCTTTTGTTGCACTCGACAGTGTATGCACTCATCAGGGTTGCACCGTGGCATATAATTCCGGCACGAATAATTTTCCGTGTCCCTGCCATGGATCGTTGTACTCTATCACAGGAGCTGTAATAAACGGACCGGCAACTCTCCCGTTAAAGTCCTATCCGGTAAGCAAATCGGGAAATATTCTGACTATCAGTTTATGAAGTAAAGATAATAGAAGCCTTTCAGGCAGCTCTTCTGCGTGTATCTACTTTGAAGATAACCATGCGATTACTTTTTCAGATCCGGGTTTTTCCCTTGTATATATGACATCTACAAGTTTTCCGTTTTCATCTATAAGATACTTCTGAAAATTCCATTTTACCTCGGAGTCCAATACACCATTCTTTTCCTTTGAAGTAAGCCATTTATATAGCGGATGCATATCATCGCCCTTCACTGATATTTTTTCCATCATCGGGAAAGTGACACCATAGTTCTTTGTGCAGAATTGCCGGATCTCAGCGGCTGTCCCGGGCTCCTGGTTGGCAAAGTTATTAGCCGGAAAGCCGATGATAACAAGTTTATCCTGATATTTCTCGTACAGGTCCTGGAGGTCCTCATATTGCGGAGTGAAACCGCATTTTGATGCAGTGTTGACCACCATCACTTTCTTTCCTCTCAGAGCGGATAAATCGAAGTCATCGCCTTCAAGTGTTTTTACCTTAAAGTCATAAAAACCATTGTTTTGTGAAAAAAGTGTTCCCGGTATGATAGCTAAAAATAATATTGCCAGAAGTTTATTCATTGCAGCTTTTGTTTAATCTGTTCTGGTATTTAACAAACAATTTTCGGTAATGTTCATATGGAGAACAAAGTTATTTCTTCACTTCATTTACCGAGGTAACATCCATCACCACAGGGAAAGTCATGTTCTCGGCTCCTGAAATTTCTATATTGCCTGTAACTTTGGTAGTAGAAGTCTGTTTTACAAAATAGCCTTCCTTAATGGCAAAAAGCAGCGTACCTGTACCAGTATATGTACCATGCATTCTTATATCCATACCCTGGTTCTGGGTATTGATAGTCATAGTCCCTGAAAGTACCGAGGAGATCCTTGCACATTCAACTCCATCCACAACTTCTATACCTTCAAGCTTATCATCTGAATTCATGACATTGGTGGTTGACATCGAAGCCGATTTACCTGCAATTGTGTCAACAGTATTCCATGTATCACCCGGTTTTACAGGTTTCAGGGGTAGGATAGGGAAAAATTCAAGAAACGTCTGTGACAGATCCGATTCTCCGCTTCCTTCTGTGAAGTATACAACTTTTGCCGCCTCAGAAATATCAGTTTGCCTGCCATCGGGTGATAAAGTAACATTGAAAACCTTGTCTTTAATGGCGCTGATAGATCCTCCCGAAGTTCCCATCGGAGATTCGACTGTTTGTCCAAGCGTGTCTGCCTTTATTTCTAATACAAGGTCGCGGTCCTTCTTACCTGCCGCTTTAACCGAGCAGCCAAAAACAGAATTTATATTGTTCTGCATTGACTGTCCCTGGAAATCCATTATCTGGATCATTTTACTTGTTGTAAGATATTTTAAAGGAGTCTGGTTTAAAAATTTGTATTCAAGTGTAACTGCACCGGTATTTTGTTTACTGACTGTTGATTTTTGCGAGTAAGCGTTAATAGTGAGCGCACACATGGTAACAGCTGTTACTGCTGAAAGCAATTTTACGGATGAAAGGGTTCTGGATTTCATATTAAATTGATTAAAATTATTTTTTTCTCAGCCAATCAGGATTTTATCGGCCGAGCTTAAGTTTATTAATAAGATCTTGAGGACAGGATTTCCTATTTTAACGTGATTTTCAGCACTCCGTTTGCTCCCATCGATCCGTAAGCAGTAGCGCCCACATCTTCTATGAATTCAACTTTCTTAATATCGTCCGGCAAAACAAATGAGATGTCCGGGACTATTCTTTCATCGACTACCAGAAGCACCTCCGGGGTAACATCAAATGACTTTATTTTAGTGTTTACAACTGATGTCCCCTTTACTCTCAGGTTATAAAATTCGCTTGCTACCAGGTCATAAATATTCTTGTACTTTGAGTAATCCCTTTCGATCTCTGTCTGACGCGACATTATTGCCTGCCGCAGGACATCCTCTGAAATGTGTCCCTCAGCAACTGCCTTATTAAAATTGTAAGGGTTATCAACATATTCAAGGTCTATTCTGTAAAAATCTTCTTTGGTCACTCTGACTCTCTTTTTTACAAAGCCTGTGGCAGAAACTACCAGTTTGTCCTTATTTGCGCTGCTGACGGAGAACATACCTGAGGCGTCAGTGTATACAACATCCTTAAATTTTTCGGAAAATACCATGACTTTACTGAGAGGTATCTTCCGGAAACCAGTAACAATCCCTGAGACTGATCTAGTCTCCTGTGCACCGGCAAATGATCCTGATAGGACCGCAAATGCAATAGCTATAATGAGAAACCTTCGTTCCATTGGTATTTTTATGACAAAGCTAATTCAAAATTATATATTAATTATAATGATCGGGTGAAATTAACAAGTCATGATCTTAGAGATGGAATTTATCAGGTCTCCTGAATTATGTTGATTTACTATGATATTAATAAAACTCGTTATATTTTTGATGCACTTTTTGAACACCTTTGCCAGGGTTTCGGCGAGCACAAACCGCCTTCGCCATGGCTTCGGCGGTTAAAACGGGGTGTAGCGCAGTTGGTTAGCGTACCTGCTTTGGGAGCAGGTGGTCGTCAGTTCGAGTCTGACCACCCCGACAAATGATAATCAAGGAGTTAGAATAATTTAACTCCTTTTCAATTTTATCTGTTTGCATACGATTTCTATTCTTTCAAGCTTGCTCTATAATCATCATAAGCCTTATGTCCAGTTCTATTGTACAAATCCCAATAACGATAGTCATTATTTAAGTACTTAAATGCTGGATCAACTTTCAACCACGGCATTTCCGGACTTCGGCTTATACAGGCTTTTTCAAGCCAATAAAAGGCAGAATCCACCTCTCCGATTCTGCTATAGTACCAACCGATAAAAAAATCCGGACTCCTGGCAGAAGTTATTTTGCTATTTTTTATGAGTTGATTAATAATAATCTGTCCTTGATCATGATTGTTTGTTTTGCTATATACAAATGCCAGGCAAGCCTGAAACCTTGGCACTGACATTGCCGGTACATCATATTTAAGTGCTGTTTCCAGGTAAAATCTTGCTGAATCATATTCTTCCATCCAAATGAAGCATTCTCCTACTCTCGGATAATCTGGTTTTAGTTGTGATTTCAGGTATTCTCCTATTGTACTGACAGCCTCTATCTTATTTCCTGATAATATTAATGTTCGTAAAAATACTGTGGTAGGATTAATTAATTCTGATTCAAAAGCTTTCTGTAGGAAGAATATTGCCTTATCCAGCTGATTCATCTTTAAAAAGAACTCACCAATTGTAGAATAATGTTCAGATTGGTTTGGGGCCAGCTCGAAAACTTTCAAGTATTCTTTTTCAGCTTTGATATAATCCCATTGATTCCATTCATTAATGTTAGCCATAACATAATGGGCAAGAGAATTATTTTGATCCAATTCCAAGGCTTTTTCTATGAAAGGCAATGCGTCCATTGCTGCAACTGAAATCTCTTTATCCCCGGAAAATCCACCCGTCCATAATGAAAATAAACCTGCCCATGCATATGCATCTGCATAATTCGGATCTAATTCGACTGCCTTCAAAGCTAAGTTTTTACATTCTCCCAAAAATTGACCTGGCAGGTGAGAAGACTGGGGTCCCACATAAAAATAGATTTTTGCCTGTTGTAATTTATTGTAAGCTTCCTGATTGGTTGTAGGAATTTTTTGAATGTTCAGCTTCTCGAAGCCTGACAGAAATGCCTTCAAATGATCGGCGATCTTCAGGGCAATATCTGCCTGAATGGCAATAATTTCCTTATAAAGTGTATCATATTCATGCAGCCACAAAGTTCTATCGTTTTTGGGTTCAATAAGGTGAGCTATCACCTTGACCTGATCATCGATCTTTTTATAAGAGCCTTCGAGAATATAATTCACTTTCAGCTCATCGGCAATCTGTCGATGCCTTTTGTTCGTTCCCTTATACGTCAAAACGGAAGACAAAGGAACTACTTTATCGAAGGATTTTATTTTAAACAGATGGTTTATTATTTCATCCGTAAGGCCTTCGCACATGAATTCCTGGGTAGGATCGCCGCTGTAGTTAAGGAAAGGCAAGACTGCTATGCATTTTTCAATTTCCTTTGTTTGTTTGCTACCACCAATGATTTTAGAAAAATACAAAAGTGCAACCACAATTGCACATAGCACTATTATTGTGTTGAGCAAACCTATCAGCCTTTTCTTTGGAATCTGAATATTCTTCTTCAAACCTTCAGTGCTTTGTACTTCTTGACTTATCCCATCAGATGGTTTTGGATTGATATCTTTCCCCAATCTCTTATAATTCAAGTACCACTTAATGATTATGGTTAGATTGTTTAGTACTGGCTTTACCTGTTCAGGATCAAAGTCTTTAGGATGAGTTCCAAAAGTTGAAAGACTGTTCAGGTGATCCATTGAGGTGGTTATATGGGACGGAACTTTTCCCTCCTTATGCAGTTTATCAATTATTCCCTTAAGGGGTTCTGTACCACGTGG
>JADDYF010000211.1 GCA_015712185.1 Bacteroidales bacterium | reverse complement strand
AAAGAACATCGTTCCTTATCCCGTAGGTATTGGGTATTTTTGATTCCGTTCCGACCCATATTCCCTCATAGATACACCTGCCAAGATGCTCTGAGAAGTGACCGTAAATATCCTTGCTGATCAATGGTCCTGAATGATTAGCTACGATAACCAGCTGGTTAACCAGAGAGGTATTTTCTTTCTGTGCGACCGCATCGGACAGCGGTAAAGAAATTAACAGGAAAAGAACAATTAATTTTTGCATGACTTATTTTAATTCGTTCTCAATAAATGAACCGAGCTTCTGATATTTTTTGAAAAGTGCATCATATTTTTTAGCCCTGGCAGGGTTCGGCTTATAGGTTTTTTCGAATCCTCCTCCCATTGCCGTCTGAGCTGCAGGGATATTTTTATGAACACCGGCGACCACCGATGCCGCCATTGCTGATCCCAGTGCACAAGTCTGGTCGGATTTTGCAACTTTGATGGGCATATTCAGAACATCCGCCACAATCTGCATCACATATGGATTCTTTTTTGCCACTCCGCCGACAGCAATTACCCCGTCTATCCTTGCTCCTTCTGAAATAAACCGTTCATTAATCATCCTGGAGCCAAAGGCTGTTGATTCAACCAGAGCCTTGAATATCCGCGGTGCATCTGAACCCAGCGACAATCCCGTGATTGCACCCTTCAACGCCTGGTTTGCATCGGGAGTGCGCCGACCGTTGAGCCAGTCGAGGGCGACAATAACAGTCTCTTCTTCCGGAATTGATTCAGCCTGCTTACTGAGCTCATTTATTATCCTGTCGGATGTCTCTCCGGTCAACCTCTCTTTTGTTTTCCTTTCGAGCCACTTCATCCTTGCAATAAGCTCATCTACAGGCCATAGCAATAGCCTCCCAAACCATGCATATACATCACCGAAAGCAGACTGTCCTGCTTCAAGCCCAAGCATACCCGGTACAATTGATCCGTCGACCTGTCCGCATATGCCTTTTACCAGTTTTTTTCCTGCTTCCTTCATGGGGGAAACCAGCATATCGCATGTTGAAGTACCCATGACTTTTATAAGCTGATATGGTCTTATCCCGCCTCCCACTGCTCCAAGGTGCGCATCAAAAGCCCCGGCTCCGACCCTGACATCCTCCGGTATTCCAAGCCTTTTAGCCCATTCCGGGGTAAGGGTTCCCACGGCAACATCACAGGTATAAGTGTCCTTGTAAAGCCTGTCTCTCAATCCAGCCAGCTTAGGATCAAGCCGGACAAGGAATCTTTCATCAGGCAGTCCGCCGAAGGCCTCGTGCCACATAGCCTTATGACCTGCGGCGCACCGGCTTCTCTTGATCCGCAGGGGGTCAGTATCCCCGGTCAGCAATGCCGGTATCCAGTCGCAGTGCTCAACCCACGAAAAAGCGCTCCCTCTTACTTTTTCATTACGGCGTAACACGTGAAGGATCTTGGCCCAGAACCATTCCGAGGAGTATACACCTCCCTCGTATTTTGTAAAATCTGTACCTCCCCACGACCTTGCCAGTTTATTTATCTCAGCAGCCTCCTTTACAGATGTATGGTCTTTCCAAAGGATGAACATTGCATCGGGATCATTTTCAAAACCGCGTGTAAGCGATAAGGGAGTGCCATTCCTGTTTACCGCGACCGGTGTGGAACCTGTTGTATCAACCGTAATACCCGAGATGTTCTTAATCACTTCCCTTTTCAATCCTTTCAGCGCTCCCCTTACCGATTTCTCGAGTCCCTCGATATAATCAAGCGGATGCTGGCGAAACTGATTGGCTGACGGATCACAGAAAAGACCTTTTTTCCATCTAGGGTATTCAAACACCGCTGTTCCTACTATTCTCCCGTTTGTTGTGTCAGCAACAACCGAACGGACACTATCTGTACCATAATCTATTCCGATCACATACTTCTTTGCCATATACTTGTGATTAGATCATTTTCGTTTTTTCTGACCGTAGTAGGCATTGCTGCCATGTCTGCGTTCGTGGTGTTTTTGCAGGAGGTACTTATCCACAGGCTCCTTATTACCGAGCATTACTGTATAGAATGCGATCCTTGCTATCTCTTCAAGGGCAACGGCATTATAGACAGCCTCCTCGGCATCGAGTCCCCAGCAAAAAGGTCCGTGGCAGTTTACCAGCACCGAGGGCACTGCAAGGGGGTCTGCATTCTTCATCCTCTCGAGGATCACCTTCCCTGTATTTATCTCATAATCAGTGCTGATTTCATCCTCGGTGAGTTTACGGGTGCAGGGGACTTCACCATAATAATGGTCGGCATGTGTTGTACCGAGCGGCGGGATATCCCTGCCGGCCTGAGCCCACGATGTTGCATACGCCGAATGAGTGTGTACAACGCCTCCTATTGATTCCCACTTTTTGTAGAGTTCGATGTGGGTTGGAGCATCTGTAGATGGATTATATTTACCTTCAACCACATTCCCGTCAGAGTCAAGAACAACCATGTCCTCCGGCTTCAGTGATTTATAGCTGATCCCTGACGGCTTAATGACAATCATACCGGTAGACCTGTCCCTTCCGCTGGCATTACCCCATGTCTGAATCACAAGACCCTGCTTAACCAGCCCTATATTTGCCTTATAGACTTTTTCCTTTAGTTTTTTCAGCATATTCCGTTCGACTTTAAATTATCCCTCCTGCAATATGATAAAACATTTCATTCCACCGGAGCTCTTTCCTGAATGTGTCGAGGTTGCATTTTTCATCAATAAGGACATATTCAATTCCCAGCATTCCCGCAAAATCTTCAAGATATTCTGAATTTATTGCCGTACTGAATCCTGTATGGTGTGCTCCGCCGGCCAGTATCCATGCTGCCGCGCCTGTTTTAAGGTCAGGCATGGGCTGCCACAGCACGCTGGCAACCGGAAGCTTTGGCATATCGGGGCATTTAACAACCTCAACATTATTTACAATCATCCTGTACCTGTTGCCAAGATCGATCACCGAGACATTAATTCCTTTTCCTGGCGCAGTTTTGAAAACCAGCCTGGCAGGATCGGCCTTTCCCCCTATTGACAGCTGATGTATTTCAACTGCAGGCTTACCGGCGGCTATGGTCGGGCAAACCTCCAGCATGTGGGCTCCGAGCACCCTCATACCTCCGGGATCGAAATGGTATGTATAGTCTTCCATAAACGAAGTTCCGCCTTTGAGGCCGTTCGCCATAACCTTCATCGAACGCACAAGGGCGGCAGTCTTCCAGTCGCCTTCAGCTCCAAATCCATAACCTTTTGCCATCAGCCTCTGTACAGCCAGTCCCGGCAGCTGCTTCAATCCGTGGAGATCCTCAAAGGTTGTTGTAAATGCTTTAAAGTTACCTGCTTTAAGAAATGATTCCATCCCGGTCTCAATCCTTGCGGCTTCCTTAAGAGTTTCGGATTCAGCAACAGCCTTTGTCATCTTATAATCCGCAGCGTATGCGGAAAGTAATTTCTTAACAGCCGATGGTGAAACACCACTGACTGCCTTTACCAGGTCGCCGACACCGTATCCATAAACGGAATACCCCATCTTAATCTGAGCGCTGACCTTATTCCCTTCGGTAACTGCAACATCGCGCATATTGTCACCAAAACGAGCTATCTTCATATCGAGAGCGTCGCTATAAGCCGCTGCAGCCCTCACCCACACGGCTATCCTGTCGACTGCATCCTGATCCTGGTAATGTCCGACCACCACTTTCCTGTTCAGCCTCATCCGCGTTCCGATAAACCCGAATTCCCTGTCGCCATGGGCAGACTGGTTCAGGTTCATGAAATTCATATCGATTGTTTCCCAGGGGATATCCCTGTTGAGCTGTGTATGAAAGTGAAGGAACGGCTTATTAAGGATGTTAAGACCCTTTATCCACATTT
>JADDYF010000314.1 GCA_015712185.1 Bacteroidales bacterium | reverse complement strand
GATCCTGTTCTGTCAATAAAACCATCGCTTTTCAATTCCGACAGGCGGATCTGCAGGGCGAATTTCTCTGCAAGTAATCCGGTGCCTGCTGCTATCATTTTTTTGTATGTGTTGAAAGAACCGGCGGTTGCATTCACCTGTGCAAAAGGTTCATTCTCGGGACTTCTGGTCTGTATGCTGATGGTGGCTCCGAATGCTCCGGCTCCGTTTGAAGATGTTCCAACTCCGCGCTGGACCTGTATGTTATCGACAGAAGATGCAAGATCGGGCAGGTCGACCCAGAATACCTGCTGCGACTCAGGGTCATTCAGGGGAATTCCGTCAATAGTCACATTTATCCTGGTAGGATCGGTACCGCGAATCCTCAGGTTTGTATACCCGACACCGTTACCGGCTTCGGAGGTTTCGACAAGCGAAGGTGTAAGGCTCAGCAGATAAGGCAGGTCCTGTCCAATATTTTGCTTCTGAAGCTTTTCGATGTCAACTGTTGAATATGCAAGAGGTGTATGGTTTCCGGCCCTCACTGCATTTATTATGACCTCACCGGTGAGAAGAGGCTTTTCTTTCAGGCGTATTTGCAGATCGGACTGCCCGGAAAGGTTAATTTCGGTCAGCTGCGGTTCATAGCCGATAAATGAAACATTAAGAAGGTAAATACCATCTCTGAGGCCGCTGAAGGAAAAAGTCCCGTCGTTCCTGCTGTGCACCCCAAGATACGTATTCGCAAGTTTAATGGATGCTCCCGGCAGTGGATTCCCCGCAGTATCAGTTACTATTCCCTGTATAACAGAACCCTTGTCCTGAAAGCCGGATGTTTCTGACAGACAAATGAATCCGGCAACTAAAACTAAAATTATCCCTTTCCTCATATTCTTTATCTTTTAAGATAATCAGAAAATGAGGTTTCTTTTAATTGCTGATGTAAAGGCTACTCTTTTTTCCCTACGCCGGCATTATCCGGATCAGGTGTCAGGGTATGATCTCAGCCCGTAGTATTAAGGCACCCCAATTTCCGACAATACAAAGGTAAAACCTTTTAACATATTTGTCAATTTTTTGTTAAATTAGCAATTCAATGCATAACTGACATGAAAAATCTCCTGAATAAACTGAATTACAAAGGTCAGAACAGGATTGCAGTTATTAATGCCGAAGAGGACTTCTTCAAAGCAGTTACACGGGAGCTAAAGAATGTATATACTGACAGTATGATTGATCAGCGCTGTCCGTACGAATACATGATTTTCTTTGTCAGGTCTCCGCAAGAGGTTGAGCAGTATGCACCGCTTGCTCTTCACAATCTTACAGCGGACGGCATATTATGGTTCTGCTATCCCAAAAAGACCTCAAAAAAATATGTGTCAGATCTCGACCGCGATCATGGCTGGAAGGCTTTAAATGAATCGGGATTCTTTGGAATAAGGATGGTGGCAATTGATGATGACTGGTCTGCGATGAGATTCAGGGATGCCAGATTTATAAAATCAGCCTCAGGAAGGTACACTGTGGAGAGGAAATGCTGAATGCAGGTCATTGGCCGATCAATGATTAAAACCACAAATATTGATACCCCTCTCGGCAGGATGACTGCCGGAGCGACAAAGGACGGGATTTGTTTGCTGGAATTCTCAGGTCAGCAGGTTAAATCATCAGTCTTGAGGGAGCTTAAACAACTCTTGTTATCTGAAATAAATGAAGGCCGGAACAGACATCTGAGGCAGCTTAAAAAACAGCTGAAGGAATATTTTGCCGGGAAAAGAAAAGAGTTCTCTCTCCCTCTCGTAACACCCGGCACAGAGTTTCAGATGGCTGTATGGGATGAACTGAGGAAAATCCCCTACGGAACTACAATAACTTATCACGATCAGGCCAGAGCCCTGAAAAATCCACGGGCTGTACGGGCAGTTGGCAGAGCAACCAGCATGAACAGGATAGCCATCATAATCCCGTGCCACAGGGTTATAGGATCGGACGGACATCTTATTGGCTACGGCGGCGGATTAGACAGGAAAAAATGGCTTCTCGACCATGAAAAGAAATTCTCAGGGAAGCCGGTCGACATCTCTCTCTTCTGATTAGTTATGATTAAACCTTAACTTACACATAAAAGATCAAAAACCTACAACCATGCACGATACAGCAAAAGAACCCGAATGTTGTCCGGAATTTGATCCCAAACCATGGGATTACAAGACACATGAATGGACTGAAAAACCCTTTATAAGGGATTATCTGCCGCAATTATTCCATATGCCGCTCCCGTCAATGATGGGAAAGGTCATCGGAAGGATGTGGAAGAAAGCCCGGGATGCCGGAGCTGCCCCTGAATTGAAAGATTTCCTCCTGATGGCATATGACCCTTCCCCGTGGAAAAGTGAACTCTATATGAATGTTACCAGGGAGGTTGCCGGAGCTGAAAATGTTAAGCTAACAGGAACTTTTGTAAGCAAGGTTTTTGACGGACCGTATAACAAAGTTCCGAAATACCTGAATGAATTCCGCAGATACCTTGAACTGATAAACAGGAAAGCAAAAAAATATTATTTCTACTACACTACCTGCCCGAAATGTGCCAGGAAATTCGGTCATAACTATATAGTCGCATTTGCGGAGGTGGAATAATAGAGGTAAGTGGTTACCGGAAACCGGCTACCGGCTACCGGTAAATCGCAACATGTTACAGCAACTGGCAAGATTCTTAGATTATAAAATAACTTATCATAAAAACAATGAGAAAACAAGCTGTTAATCTTTTTAAGGTCATTGCGACATTGGTCGTGGTATTCATGACATACTGTTCGGGTCCGTTAAAAGAATCCGGAATCAATATTGAGGACGGATTTAAGAATCCTCCTGAGAGTGCAAAGCCACGTGTATGGTGGCACTGGATGAATGGTAACATCAGCAAGGAAGGTATACGTGCTGATCTGGAATGGATGAAACGCACAGGTATCGGCGGCTTCCAGAATTTCGATGCAGGACTCGCCTCGCCGCAGATTGTCGAAAAACGCCTCGTCTATATGACACCCGAGTGGAAGGATGCCTTTCTCTTTACTACCAGGCTGGCTGATTCTCTCGGGCTCGAAATGGCAATTGCCGGATCGCCGGGATGGAGCGAAAGCGGCGGACCATGGGTCACCCCTGCCCAGGCAATGAAGAAACTGGTGTGGAGCGAAGTAAGGATAGAAGAAGGGAAAGCATTCACGGGAGTGCTCCCGAAACCGCCATCAACCACCGGATCGTTTCAGAACATTCCCCTGCAGAGGAGGGAGGCGGCTCCTTTACCTGAATATTATGCCGACGCAGCAGTAGTTGCATTCAGGTTACCGGCAAATGATCTGTCACTTGCTGACCTTAATCCAAAAGTAACCTCCAGTGATGGCAAGTTCGAACTCGCCTCTCTTACTGACGGAGATCTTACAAACTATACTTTCTTACCTGCCGCGAAAGTAAATAATAAGGCCTGGATCCAGTTCGAGTTTCCCGGACAGGTGACAGTGCAATCCCTGACGCTTGTCAGCGGTGAGACCGGAATTAATTTTTCAGGTTATGGTACACCGGGGAATTACAGAGTCCTGGAAGTATCCGAAAATGGCAGACAGTTCATGACAGTTTTTAATATACCGGGAACATCGAACATGCAACGTACCTATAATTTTGCTGCTGCAACAGGTAAGTACTTCCGTATCTCCTGGCTGACACCTGAACCACCTCAGAGATCAGGAACTCCATCATCGCCTGCCATGTTCCTCGTCCCGCCTCCGCCACCACCGCCACCAGGCATCCGGATTGCCGAACTCATCTTACACCAGACAGCGCGCGTAAACCGTTTTGAAGATAAAGCAGGATTTTCTTCTGCAGCAGGACTTTATGCCCTGGCAACACAGCCTGTTCCGGCCGGCGATGCGGTAAGCAGATCCGAGGTGATTGACCTCACATCAAAAATGAAGCCTGACGGAACACTTGAATGGAATCCTCCGGAAGGACGGTGGAAAATTATACGATTCGGCTATACCCTTACAGGTCATCAGAATTCCCCGGCCTCTCCCGAAGCAACAGGACTTGAGGTCGACAAGCTTAATGCATCTCACGTAAAAGCATATTTTGAGAATTATCTCGATCAGTACAAGGATGCTACAGGCGGCCTGATGGGAAAGAGAGGTCTGCAGTATATCATTACCGACAGCTGGGAAGCAGGCGTTCAGAACTGGACCGACAGTATGATCGTTGAATTCAAAAGGCTTCGCGGATATGATCCTGTTCCCTGGCTTCCTGCCCTTACAGGTCAGATAGTGGAAAGCGCAGAGGCAAGCGACAGGTTCCTGTGGGATTTCAGAAAGACCATTGGAGATCTCACCACCGTAAACCATTATGACCTGCTTACTTCCATCCTTAAAAACAGGGGAATGGGCCGCTATACTGAATCGCACGAGGGCGGCCGCGCCTTTATCGGCGACGGAATGGAGGTCAAACGTAAAGCCGACATCCCCATGAGCGCCACCTGGACTCCCAGGGCAGCCGAAAAGACCGGTGAAACGGATGTTGCGACAAGATATAAGGCGGACGTCCTGGAATCGGCGTCGGTAGCCCATATTTACGGACAGAACCTTGTCGCTGCCGAATCGATGACAGCAATAGGCAACACATTCGCATACTCTCCTGAAAGACTTAAGCCTACAGCAGATATGGAACTTGCGATGGGTCTTAACCTGTTTGTCATCCATACATCAGTTCACCAGCCTGTATCGGATAAAAAACCTGGGCTCGGCCTGGGTCCGTTCGGACAGTGGTTCACCAGACACGAGACGTGGGCGGAACAGGCTGGACCATGGATCACCTATTTATCGCGCAGCTCATTCATGCTCAGGCAGGGAAAATATATTGCTGACATCGTATATTATTATGGGGATGATAATAACATCACCGCACTGTTCGGGAACAGATTACCTGATATACCTGAAGGCTACAGATATGACTTTGTGAATTCAGATGCCCTTTTAAATCTCCTCTCAGGTGAAGGAGACAGGATTATCACTCCATCGGGGATGAGCTACCGTCTGCTTGCTCTTGATGAGAACAGCCGGTATATGACACTGCCCGTTCTGAAGAAGATCCGCAGTCTTGTTGAGGAAGGCGCAATTGTAGCCGGTCCAAAGCCAATCGGATCTCCGAGCCTGAGCGATGATCAGGAAGAATTCAGTTCAGTCGTCAGCCAGCTCTGGATGAACGAAAAAGGTGTAAACACCGCAGGAAAAGGGAAGGTATATGCCGGTCAGACTGTTGCTGAAGTCATGGCTGCACTTCAGGTATCTCCCGATTTTGAATACACAAAGCAGGATGACTACACCCGGCTCCTCTTTGTCCATCGTAAGCTTGCAAAAGCCGATATTTACTGGGTAAAGAACCAGCAGGACCGTTACGAGAACCTTGAAGTTATATTCAGGTTATCCGGGAAGGCACCGGAAGTGTGGCATCCCGAAACAGGCATCAGTGAACAGGTGTCCTATACTATTGAAGGAGACCGCACAAGGGTACCGCTGCACCTGACACCGAATGATGCAGTGTTTGTGGTATTTCATAAATCTACCGGAAAAACCTCCTTCACTGTTCCGCAAACGACCGAGAGTACTCTCTTTACAATAACCGGTCCATGGGTGGTGGGCTTCCATTCTAGCCGAGGGGCTACTGCAAGCATCACCATGGAAAACCTTGCCTCATGGAGCGAAAGTACAGATACTTTTGTGAAATACTTTTCAGGAACCGCTACCTATTCGAAGACGATACAGGCAGAGGAAAAGTGGTTTTCAGAGGGAAGCAGGATATGTCTCGATCTGGGAAATGTGAAGAATCTTGCTGAAGTTGTTGTCAACGGCAACTCTGCAGGGATTGTCTGGAAAAAACCATTCAGGATAGATCTTACTGAACTGCTTAAGGCAGGCGAAAACAAGCTTGAGATAAAAGTCACTAACCTGTGGGTAAACAGGCTCATTGGTGATCAGCAGCCAGGTGTTACAGAAAAATACACATATACAACCATGGCATTTTACCAGGCTGATTCCCCTCTTCTGACTTCGGGATTGCTTGGGCCGGTACAAATAGTGAGTCTGTCGTCGGAATAGATTTATTCCCCTCATTGCAGCTTATCGGGCAGAGGGGATAGTATAATTCCGGATCATTTCATATTGAGAAGCTTTTCAGCCGCGCGTACGCAGAAAATATAAGAAGCTGCTCCGGGCATCACATATTCCGACTGCTGCCAGAGGAAAGGAGTTGTTTCCTTCAGTTCCGGGAAATCGGGTCTGATAAGGGCTGTTCCCGAAACCATTCCGCCGGGGATATAGGATTCAAGGTGACGGTAAACCCCAAAAGCGTTGGTTATCGAATGGGCTCCGACACCGGACACCAGCGATGTACCCGATCCGGGATGACATCCCAGAACATAATTGACGACCCTGTATAAAAGTTCGGGACTGAAAAGGTCGGGGTATTCCTGTATCAGGTAGTAATGTTCCAGTGCATAGTTCTGAATATCCCAGCCTATTCCCCATATTGCGGGTCTCCACGGTACCCCGAACGGGTTCGCCGAAAGTGTCGAATCGAGCCGGGTTTTATATGTCTGCAGCGCATTTCTGAATGCATTGTTAAATGCTTCATCCTTCAGCCTGTCACCTGCTCTTGCCACACACCAGGCTGCTCTTCCGATATTAGCCTGAATGGCGGGCAGTAAACTGATCATGTGTGTCGCATATTTTTCTTCACCGGTTGTTATTAACAGTTCGCCAGTTGAAATGATCTCCTGGAGCTTCGTATTCCTCGGAACATACCCTGCCGGTTTCTGAACCGGTTCGCTGGTTTGTTCATAATCCCAGACCTTTCTTGCTGTTTCAAGACATTCCGATGCCAGCCGGGGATCAAAATCCTTCAGCGAACGGCTCGCCGAAGCCAGGGCTGCCGACACTAAATATTCAAGACCTGTATCTTTACTCGTGAATACCCATCTGTCATCCATAACTCCGGAGTGTGTCATGTTTTTTTGTTTCGGATTCATCCGCTGATCATAGAACAGCTGGTCGGTCTGTGATGCCCAGTCGCCGGTTATATTGCGTCCCTCACGGTTTGCAATGATACCTGCAAAGCTGTGACCGGCAGCCCTGTAACCCGACAAGAGGTTCAGTACACCATGTTTTATCTGCTGGACAAAATCCGGAACTCCGTCTGGCCTGTGCATTTCCACATAAAGATCATCCCAGTTTACGTATGTCTGATCAAATCCATCACCGAGGATCTCGCTTGCAAGAACCAGGAATTGTGTTGTGGCAGCCTGGGAACCTGCAGCAAGGTCATCATCCCCGGCATCGTGCCAGCCCCCGGTGTTCAGAAATGGAACAGTCGTAAGAGGTTTGTAATTTGTTTCAGCTTCCTTATATTGCCTGTATCCGTCAATGTGCACGATATCCAGCGGAGCCTGAAGAGCATCATCAAGATGGCATGCTCCGTGCCATATTGCCATCCTGTCCCTTACCTTTATGTGGCACATCTGAATGGGGAAATAACCTTCAAGTGCCGGCTGCCAGACACCCGCCTTATAGATATTACTGTCGATGGCAAACGGGAAAGATGACTTGCCCCCATATTGTACCATATACATTCCGGGATCGGTAACGGATGAGAAGTCAAAGACTGCATAATTATAGCATAAGAATTTACCCCATTTTTCTGGTATCATCGAAAGGATTTCGCTGTTGGAATTTTTACCTGTGATTTTCACAAGACTGGCTTTTTCCAGCCTGCTTACCCTACGGTCCAGCTCAATTACAGCCTGTTTTTTCTGGCCGGGATGGTATCCGATCTGCGAGACAGCAATCACCGGCTCTCTCTTCCATCCGGGTACAATTTCAGGTTCAATTGTCCACTCTATTGCGCTGGCTGTAACTCCGCCGGGAATAACTGATCTGACTATTATCCAGCCCTGTTTACTGGTATTTCTTCCGTCGATCAGGACCAGGTCACTGTTCTGTCCTTCAATCACAACTTTCCTGAGGGGATCCTCTCCTGCAAGGGTGAGAACCCTGCCCTGTCCCATATTTGCTGATCTCAGGTTTCCGGCTTCATCTCTTATCATTGGTCCATTACCCTGACGGGGTATGATACCAAACAGTTCATCCAGCTGGAAGGTCTTGCCATAATACAGTGGAGGATAGAACTCCAGATCAAAGCTGAGCTTACCTGTCCAGCTTTCCGGGATAGGCTTGTCAAGATCGACCGCTAACCTGAATTTATCACCATCAGGCCATATCCGAACTGTATATTTAAAGTCGAAATCATCATAACGCACATTTGCTTTTATAACCTTGTTTTCCTTATCGACCTCACGGACAGCTCTTTCAGGGTCACTGAACCTTTTACCTTCAACCTGCTGCATTCGTATGAATCCGTTGGTGGCGATCCGTTCTCCATGCTGGATTATTTCTATTCCACCCTGTTTACCGACCGGATAATAATTATGGAATGCCAGTACTGACAGACCTGTTTTTTCAAGATATTCCTGGTCATTAACTGTCCATCCCTGTTCGGATACGTTTTGAGTACATCCTGTTATTAATGCCAGGATGCAAATTGCTGGATACCTGTTATAATGCGTTCTCTTTGACATAATTGCGGTTTTAAAGATCATAATAAATATAAAATTATTCATTCAACATTTTATCTGCAGCCAGCACACAGAAAATATAGGATGCAGCTCCGGGCATGACATATTCCGATTGTTGCCAGATAAATGGATATGGTTCTTTCAGCTCCGGAAGATCAGGTCTGATCAGTGCTGTTCCTGAAGCCATACCTCCGGGAATATAGGACCACCAGTGCATGTTAAATCCGTAGGCGGGGATGAGAGAGTGTGCACCAACGGCCGATACTAAGGATGTGCTTGAACCAGGATGGCATCCCAGGACATAGTTTACAACCCTGCAAACATTCTCCCTGCTAAACATTTCAGGGAAAGAGCGGTTCAGATAATACTGTGCTACAGCATAGTCCTGAATATCCCATCCTATTCCCCATATTCTTGGCCTCCAGGGCACACCATACGGATTCTCAGCAAGGCTGCTATCCAGGTCCGATTTGTAAGTCTGTAAAGCTTCCTTTACACCATTTCCGAAATCATTATCTCCCACCAGACTCATTACGCGGGCTGCTGACCAGCCAACCTCGCCGGGATTTTCTTTTATGACAGGCAATAATTCGACCAGACGATCTTCGTATCGTCTTTCACGGGTAGTTATAAGCAGTTCGCATGTTGCATGTACCTCCTGCCACTCAGGATGGCGAGGGATGTATGCATTCGGCTGACTGACCGGATCATGATCTTGTTCATATTCCCATGCCCTTATGGCAGTTCTGAGGCACTCCTCGGCAAGAGCATCATTATACCCCCGCAGCAGACGGCTTGCGGCAACCAATGCTGTGATCACCTCATACTCGAGGGAAGTATCCTTATTGGTAACTACCCAGCGGTCATCGGTTTTACCGGATCGGCTGCCCCTTACTTCATCCGGTTTTAAGGAGGCATCATAAAACAGCTGATCGGTAACAGAAGCCACATCTCCCAGGAAGTTGCGGCCTTCCCTTGTTTCGATGATCCCCACAAAAGAATGGTCTGAAGCACGGTATCCTGAAAGCAGGTTGATTACTCCATGTTCAATCTGCTGTTGCAGATCGGGAATGCCGTCCGGTCTCCTGAGTTCAACATACAGAGCATCCTGTTTTATTGTTGTCTGATCCACATTTATTCCGAATGCTTCTCCTGCTAATGCCAGGAAAAGTGTCGTCTGGGCCTGCGAACCGGCTGCCAGGTCATTATCTCCGGCATCGTGCCAGCCTCCGCGGTTCAAACCTAGGACGGGCGTTAAGGGTTTATAACTGGTTTCTGTTGTTGCATAGGTCAGATAACCATCAACATGTTGGGTTGAAACAGGTGCCTGCAGGGCATCGTCAAGGTGGCAGGCTCCATGCCAGACACGTGCCCGGTCGCGGATCCTCATGTGACACATCTGTACAGGGAAGTAAATTTCGAGTGTCGGCTGCCACACACGCTGCCGGTATATGTCTCTGCTAATGCTAAAAGGGAGACTTGTGAGACTGCCGTAACTCAAAGTATATATTCCCGGGTCCTTAACCTCTGAAAAATCAAAAATCGCATATTTGTAACGAAGGAATCTTCCCCATTCTTCCGGCAACCCCGATTTTACCTCGGTAATACTTCCATCGCTGCCTATCCTGCGCAGGATTACCCTGTCCATATTACCCGATCGTGTATCCAGTTCAATAACAGCCTCTTTAACCTGTTCAGGATGATATCCCACCTGCGACAGACTGATTACGGGTTCACGAATCCAGCCGGGAACCAGGCTAGGTGTAATAACCCATTCCATAGCGCCCTTGTCCTTCCCTTCCGGTATAACTGAACTTACAACTAACCATCCGCCCAGTGAACTGTTACGGTCATCGATCAGCATTATATTACCATCCGGATTTTCTATCTGGAGACTACATACAGGATCTTCCGGAGCAATCAGCAGTTTTGGACCCTGTGCAACCGGTGCCGGTTTAATAATGCCACCAGCCTGAGAAATCATAGCATCGAGACCTTCAACAGGAATCAAACCGGACTGATTACCCAGATGGTATGTTTTCCCCTGATAGGTAACCGGGAATAACTGTAAGTCGAACGTTACCCTGCCTTTCCATTCAGCAGGAATAGGCTTTTCGAGGTCCACAACAAGATGAACGGAATTTTTTTCCGGCCATATCCGCACAGTATAATTGAAATTAAATTCAGCAGACTTTACAGTCGCCCTGATTTCATTATTCTCTTTATCAACCACCCGGGTGGCAGTTGTCGGTCTTGGGAGCCTTGAACCACCTGGGAATTCTATATTGATATATCCGTTCGCAGCAGTACGCTCACCGTGATGAATAAATTCAATGCCTCCCTGGTCCCCTTCCGGATAATAATCATGGAAGACCAGAACATTGAATCCCTGAGCTTCCAGATACTCGAGTTCGTTGACATTCCATCCGATCTTATCTGATTGCTGACCACAGGTGGTCACTGATAAAAGCAGAATTAACAAAAGAAATGATTTAATGGCTGCCATAACTGATGGTTTAAAGGATTAACAATAAACAAGGTATTAATTTTTGTTCAGAAACAGATACCAGGTCAATATAAATCACATGTTTAGTTTTTTATTATATGTTTCATTACTACTTTTGTTATGTTTTGGTCCGTTCAGTAATCCGGAACCGGGATAGCTGACGTCCAGAATATCACAAAAAAATGAGCGCATCCTCGTCTGAAACTGTAATTAATATAACAGGTCTGACAAAACATTTCAAAGACCTTACTGCAGTAGATAACATATCCTTCAATGTTTTTAAAGGTGAGATATTCGGGTTGTTAGGTCCCAACGGTGCGGGAAAGACTACCACAATCAATATGATCTGCGGATTGCTGCCGGCATCAGCCGGCAGGATTGATTTTCAATCGCGCGGGCTGAAAGAGGTTAAATCACATATCGGTTACTGTCCGCAGGAAAATATTTTCTTCCCGAAGCTGACCTGCTTTGAACAGCTTGTGTTTATAGGTAATATGTATGACCTTCCACCAGGCATGTGTGGGGAAAGAGCCGGATATCTGCTGGATCTGCTGGGGTTGACCGGAAAGTCGAAAGTCTGTGCAAAAAAACTTTCAGGCGGGATGAAGAGACGACTCAATATTGCCCTGGCGCTGATCCACGATCCCCATATCCTTATTCTTGATGAGCCCGAGGCCGGCCTTGATCCGCAGAGCAGGGTGCTTATACGGGATTTCATCAAATCTCTTTCGCAGGAAAAGACAATCATCCTTACCAGCCATAATATGGATGAAGTAGACCGCCTTGCCGACAGGGTTGCAATTATGGATTACGGGAAGATAATGCTGATTGATACTCCTTATAATCTTAAAAATTCTATAGGTGAAGGCGATGTTCTCGAAATTGAAATCCTTGAAGCGTCCTCTGATAAAACATCTGCTCTCATTTCGAAGCTGAAAAATGAATATAATGTAATATTAAGCAACAACTTACTGATTGTAAAAGCTATCCATCTTGTTGACAAGATACCGGCGATAACATCATCAATAAAGGAGGCCGGACTTACGATCAAAGAGATAAAGCTGAGGGAAAATACTCTTGAGGATGTTTTTATATACCTGACCGGAAGAATGTTAAGACAATGAAACTGCTCAGTGTCATAATAAAAAGCCTTAAGGAACAGTGGAGAAGCTTCTGGATACTGGCGCTGACCCTGTCGATGGGACCATTCTTTGCGGCTGTTTATTACCTTATCATTGAAACCTCAAAGCCGCATTACGACGTCGCAATCATTAACAACGACAAAGGATATAATTTCAGGTCAGAGTCAGTAAATATTGGTGAAGAGTTTATCCGCTTCTTTGAAAAAAGCGTGAAAGACTCTTTAAATATGCCGTTTACAATAAGCAAAGTCAATAACGAGGCTGAAGCCATAGAGGCATTAAAAAATAAGAAGAAGGATGCCCTTGTTATAATTCCGGAAAATTTTTCCGCACAGCTTGAAAGACATCTTTATGATAAAAGCACCCGGCCAGTTAAGATCAGGTTCTACGGAGATCTTACAAACATTAACTATCTGCTCAGCGCTATGTGGGCAAATGAAGCATTAAACTCATTTTTCAGGGAGGCAACGGGAACAAACGAATTTATAAAGATTGCAGAGACCGGTATAGGCACATCGTCAAGCTTATCGGATTTCGAAATGGTGATCCCCGGAATCCTGATAGTTTCAATCATTATGCTTATGTTCCCGGCAACGATTGCATTCGTTGCAGAGGTGGAGAATAAAACCATTTTAAGGCTTAAGTTGTCTAAGATCACCTCGTTACAGTTCATCACAGGACTAACGGTCGTGCAGGTCCTTGTCGGGATAGCTTCCATTCTGCTGACACTGCTGACCGCAATAATTCTTGGTTTCGACTACCGGGGATCGGCAGCGCTTTTTATCCTGACAGCAACACTGACAAGTATTTCCATAATAGCATTCAGTCTCATCATCGCAGCTGTCACAAAAACGGCTAACGAGGTGCTCATTGCAGGTAATTTCCCATTGTTTCTGTTTATGTTCTTCACCGGTGCAGCTTTCCCTTTGAGAACTGAAGGCTTATTTTCAGTATTCGGCTATCCTGTGACACTCCAGGGATTAATGTCTCCAACACATGCCATCTCTGCTCTGAATAAGATCCTGATAATGGAAATGAAGCTGAGAGATATAATTCCTGAACTTATTGCACTGATCATACTTTCGGTTGTTTATTTTATTGCCGGAATGATAATGTTCAGGAACAGGCACATGACTTTAAAATAACTCATTAATACAACTTAATATGACGCGCTATAAAATTACCCATCTTCACAAAGCAGGATTGTCTTCCATGCTGTCAGTCATAGGGACTATTATCCTGGTTTTGCTTTGTACTTTTAGTGTAAACGGGCAGAAGGAACCGATCTCTTATACCGTTACAATGGAAAATCCAAACAACCATTATTTCCATGTGTCACTTACTTACTCGGGTATAAAGGATGAATCCGTGGAATTGAAACTTCCTGTCTGGACACCCGGGTATTACATGATAATGGATTATCCCAAAAACATCGTCAGCTTTAAGGTATCTGACGGAAAAGGGAGAAGCCTCCTTTGGGAGAAGACTGCAAAAAACAGGTGGCTGGTAAACACTGAAAGAAGCAGCATTATAAATGTAACTTATGATGTATATGCTTTCCGAACATCAGTTGCTGAATCATTTCTTGATGATGGTCGCGCCTTCATCTCACCTACAGGCGTCTTCATGCATCCCGCAGGGAAAAAAGAGAGCCCTGTGTCAGTAACTATAGTGCCATATGAAAAGTTTACAAAAATATCGACGGGTCTTGATCCCGTTAAGGGACAGCAGAATACATATCACGCATCAGATTTTGATGTGCTTTATGACTGCCCGATACTTGCAGGGAATCAGGAGATACTGGAATTTGAAACAGGAGGAATACCATATACAGTTGCTGCTGAAAACCTGGGCAGCATAGACAGGTCAAAGTTCATTGAGGACCTCAGGAAGATCGTTAATGCCTCTGCTTCCATAATCGGAGAAGCGCCATATAAACACTACACCTTCATAATAATGAACCGGGGGGGTGGCGGACTTGAACACACGAACTCAATGGCAGTATTTTCTTCACCGATGAGCTTCAATTCTCCGGAAAGATATAAAGGATGGCTCAGCTTTGTTGCCCATGAGTTCTTTCACCTGTATAATGTCAAAACCATCAGGCCGGAAGCTCTTGGTCCTTTTGACTATGACGAGGAGAACTATACAACCATGCTCTGGTTCTCGGAAGGTGTCACCTCATACTACGAAAACCTGATCCTAAACCGTGCAGGCCTCTTTGACAGGGCTGATGTTTTTGATGCACTTAAATCAAGCATTTCCAACTATGAGAATATACCCGGACATCTCTTTCAATCCGCTGCCGAAGCCAGTTTTGATGCCTGGATATATTTCCTGAACAGGTCTGAGAACAGTCGGAATATCACCATATCATATTACGACAAAGGTTGTGCCATCGGAATGCTCCTTGATCTTAAGATCCGCCAGGAATCGGGAAATCAGCGGTCTCTTGACGACGTAATGAGAACCCTTTACCAGGATTTCTACAAGAAGAAAAACAAGGGATTTACCGATAAGGAGTTCAGGGAGGTATGTGAGAAAGCAGCAGGATCGCCTTTACCTGAGATATTTGATATCTACATTCCAACGGTTCAGGAAATTGACTATTCCAAATACCTTGGATATGCAGGATTGAGCATCGATATGAATCCGGCAGAACAGCCTGGTGCCTGGCTTGGGATAAACACGCGGGAGGATGGAGATAACCTGATGATCACATATACGGAATGGAACTCGCCCGGGTATAAGGTCGGATTAAGTCCGCAGGATATCATTAAGGAAATAAACGGTCAGAAGGCGACTGCAGGCCTGTTAAATGAGATACTTAACAATAATAAACCTGGTGATAAGATCAGTTTTTCTGTAACACACAGGGATATTATAAATAATATAGAAGTAGTGGCGGGTACGAGAACAGTCAGAAGTTTTGAGATTAAACCGCTTCCGAATCCTGCTCCCGGACAGACTGCCATCCTTGATAGATGGTTGAAATAGAAAGGCTGCTACCTGCAGCTCTGAAAGAGCTTTGAGTGAATAACCTTCTGTGCAATCATTGGGATCTTTAACCAGCAAACTTTCCCCAGCTCTGAAAGAGCTTTATGTGAATAACTCCCTACGCAATCAGTGAAATTTTTTACCAACAAACTCTACCCAGCTCTGAAAGAGCCTTATGTGAATAATCCCCGGTGCAAACCGGGGGTAAGCAGCTAACACACTCACTACAGCTCTGAAGGAGCTGAATATAAAGATCATGGGAAATACCTTTCATCAAAATATTGTCCCGCCCCTTCGGGGCTTACCTTCTTAGTCGTAGCCCTACCCCCGGTTGGCACCGGAGGTTATTCATATTATGCCACATTCGTGGCTTAACTTTTTGTTTCAGATTCTTGCACCTGATCCACATTGGGGTTATTCATATTTCGCGACATTTGTGGCTTAACTTTTCGTTTCAGATTCTTAACCCCGGTTGGCACCGGGTATTATTCATACAGCGCCACATTGGGGATTTAAATTTTGCTGCTGATTACAACCTTCAATTTTACAGGGGACTGAGAGAATACTCCTAATACTTTCTGCTGATGGTTTTTTTGTTTTTCCGGCCTTTAAGGATAAGGTAGACAACGAAACCGGCACCAAGTGCAAGAAGAATATATCCGACATACGGGAGGATCTGCTCTCTTATCTCATACAGGAAATAGCCAATAACAGCCAGGACTATATTCCAGATTCCTGCTCCAATAAAGGTAAACAGCATAAAATCACGCAGGTTCATTTTTGATAGTCCTGCTGGTATTGAAATAAGATGCCTCACTCCGGGAACCAGTCGTCCTATAAAAGTAGATGTACGTCCGTTTCTTTTGAAGTAATCCTCAGCATGCTGGATCTTTGCTTTGGATAACAGGAATATCCTCCCTAACTTTGAGCCGGCAAATTTATAAACGAGAGGACGACCAAGGTAAAATGCAAGCGTATAGTTAATCATAGAACCGCACAGAGCGCCGACTGTACCGGTCAGTACAATAAGAAAAACATTCAGGTCACCCTGGGCAGCTTTATATGCGGCAAAAGGTACAACAACCTCTGAAGGTAATGGCATGAAAGTACTTTCAACAGCCATTAGAAGGGCAACCGTGAAGTAATTCAGGTTGTCCATGTACCAGTCGAGCAGGGTTTGAAAAAGCTCCATTTGATTTAAAATATCATACGAGGCGTCAAAGATAAGAATAATGTGTTTCCTTTTTTATTTCTTAAATCCGAGTGTTATCACATTGACCGACTGCGGATCCGGACTCGTGCTGACCTTTCCTGCGGAAACAGTGAACGGCTCCGACAAAGGATAAATAAGCTTTCGATTGTTTATATGATTATTGCTGTATAGATTATCTGATTGTAAGCAGGACAACTGATTTCGAAGGCAGAACAACATTCAGCAGATCGCCAACTTTCCTGGCTCCGTCAAACTTGTTTATAACAACAGTATTGGGTTTGTCGAATGTATTTATATCGGTTATTTTTCCTGCTGTAAGGATCTCTCCGGATACTGCCGACCATTTGATCTGGTTCAATGTAGTGCTCAGATTAATTGCGTTATTCGGATCTATATTTACAAGAGTGACATGCACAACACCCAGCGAATCCTGAGATGCTGAGACGTTTAGTGCCGGAATCCTCTGTTCACCGAGAACATACTCGGGGCTTGTGAATGTCACAGGCAGCATTTTTGCATCATGGTGTACCTTATACAGATCAAAGACATGATAAGTAGGTGTAAGTATCATCTTTGTTCCTTCGGTGAGTATTACAGCCTGCAGTACATTGATTGTCTGTGCAAGCTGGGCCATCTTAACCCTGTCGCAATGGTTATTGAAAATATTCAGTGTTGAGCCTGCGATAATTGCATCACGGAGGCTGTTCTGCTGGTAGAGGAAACGCGGATTTGTTCCGGGTTCCGGATCAGTCCATATACCCCACTCTCCTATCACCAGGGCCACCCTTTTCAGGGAATCGTATTTTGTCATAACAGCATCATGTCCCCTTATTATCTCATCTATCCTGAGCGTGTTCTGCAAAGTTCCGAAGTATGTTGCCTCACTGAAATTCGTAGCCGAGCCCGGACTCTGCATCTGGGCCTGCTGACCCTGCCCACCAGTGGTGGTTGCCGGCCTCTGTCCCATTCTTCCTCTCGGCGGTCTGGTGTAATAATGAACATCCATGCCCCACATCATACTTCTGCCTCCGCCACCAGCCAGGCCCTGCATCAGGACTTCGGTCCATTTATAATTCGATGAACTCGCTCCGCTTGCGATCTTTCTCAGCATTGTTCCCGGGTAGTTTTTGGCAAATGATGAATACTGCCTGAACTGCGTCACATAGTATTCAGGTGTCATGTTGCCGCCGCAGCC
>JADDYF010000103.1 GCA_015712185.1 Bacteroidales bacterium | reverse complement strand
CTTGGCCTCTTCTTCAACAAAACAGATGCCGAAAAATTCCTTGAATATGTTAAGGGAAAAGGATTTACCGATGCATACATTGTAGACCAGTACGATCTTAATAGAAAGTTGGAATCCCCCGGCCAAACTGGCTCAGAATTATCAGGAACTTCCGGAACTGCAGGTTATGCCATACAGCTTAAAGCATCCAGGTCACCTGAAAACATGAAAGTTTTTAAAGGTATTCAGGACATCAGGGTTGTACCTGGCAGTAATGCCTTCTATAAGTACAGGTATGTTACCGGCGATTATTCAACATTATCGTCTGCCAGGAAAGCCCTGGAGCTCTATCAGGAATCCGGATTTAAAGATGCCTTTATTGTTAATCAGGCAGACCTCATTCAACAGTCAGGATCTCCTGAGAAATATGTTGCCGGGACGGTTCAGGCTCCTCCCGGTACAAAGATCTTTTCAATCCAGCTTACTGCTGTAAAATCGCCTGCAGATATGAGTGCATTCAAGGGGATTGAAGGGGTCAGAGTAATAATAGGGGAAGATGGATATTACAGATATATTACAGGTGAATACACCTCAATATCAACAGCCATTCAGAATCTCAGACGATATCAGGCGGAGGGATTTAAAGACGCATTTATAAGGGAATCCTATAATTAGAACCCGTCAAATAAATATACGGCAGGTATGAAATACGAAAACATTAAACTCAGGGCGCTCGAACCTGAAGATCTTGAACTGCTTTATGAGTGGGAGAATAATGATGCACACTGGATTATAAGCAACACAGTGACACCATTCTCAAAATTTACGCTTAAAAGGTACCTTGAAAACTCACATAAAAATATCTACGAAACCGGGCAGCTCAGGCTCATGATTGACAGTATTGCTGAAAAGAAAACCGTTGGCACTATCGACATCTTCGATTTTGATCCTTTTCATAAAAGGGCCGGACTTGGAATTCTGATCGCTGATGAGGCAAACAGGAAAAAAGGATATGCCAGTATGGCGCTCAAATGTCTGATTGATTATTGCTTCTCAACCCTGCAGCTGCATCAGCTGTTTTGCAATATCCTTTCAAATAATTGTGAAAGTTTATCACTCTTCGAGAAACAGGGATTCGTGCTGGCTGGTATAAAGAAGGACTGGATAAAAACTCCCGAAGGCTACCTCGACGAACATATGTTCCAGCTTATCAGTAAGTCGGGGTAGCTCGTATGTAATCGCCTTTTAAACCTCTTCAGTTTATTTCCCTGCCCAGACCTGAAGCCAGCAATCCACACGCTGCCCCTATATCAGCTCCCCGGGATCTCCGTATCGAGGCTGAAATTCCCGATAATACAAGGCTGTGCCTGAAATGAAGCATCCTTTCTTCAGATGATGGATTTGCACTGTCACCGCTAAATGTATGATACGGAAGAAGATTAACCCGTATATCCGATCCGTTCAGCAGCTTCTTCAACTCTTCAAGGTGGCTGTCAGTATCACTTACATCCTTTATCATAACATAAGCAATGCTGAATCTTCTCTTTTTTCCTGCAGGAAAGTGTTTGAGGATTTCTATTATCTCCCGTGCGGGGTATTTTCTTTCGGCAGGTATTATCCTGCTTCTCTCTGCGGCAAACGGTGAATAAAGACTCAATGTAAGGTTGCAGTCCGACTCCTCAAGGAACTCGATGATTCCCGTCGTTATTCCGACAGTTGAAACGGTAACATCCCGCGGACTCAATGCCATTCCCCACTCTGAAGTGATTATCCTGCATGCCTTGAGAACATTCCCGAGGTTATCCATCGGTTCACCCATTCCCATAAAAACAACCCGGTTTATCCGGCCTGCTTCCGGTATGCTCAGAATCTGATTGATAATTTCCCCCGGAGAAAGATCGCCATGATATCCATATCTCCCTGTTAAACAGAACGGGCATCCCATACGGCAGCCTGACTGCGTGGAAACACAAACGGTATTTCTTTTTTTATCAGGTATATATACCGTTTCAAACTGTTTTCCGCCTTCACCGGTAAAAAGGTATTTTACAGTTTTATCACCAGAGACTTCTGACCTGGAAGGTGGGGAGAAACCCGTATCTGCGATCGAGGACAGGAGCCTCAGGAGCTTGCCCGGAATATTCCTGAACAAAGGGATATCGGGGATCCGTTTTTTATAGAGATTATTGGCAACCTGAGTGGCATGAGACACTCCATACCCATGGATTCTCAGCATTTCATGGATATCATAAACCGTTTTACCGCAAAGTATCTCTTTTGTCATAAACGGGGATATATGCAAAATTAATCCGATAATGAATATCTTAGTAATAAATTTAGTCTATCCGAAACCGCAACAATAAATTAATCATCGTATGATTTCCTGACAGGATCTTCCAGATTTTAAAAGACAATATTATGAACCGGTTTTCAATGTTTCTTATTTGCTCTGTTCTCATTGTTTCGTGTATAAATTCAGGACAGGGGAAAAAGATCACTCAAACTTATAAACCTATGGCAACGGACAGTACAAAACTTTATGGTTTTAACCGCGACTTCCTGCAGAATTACGTAAGTGTAATTGAACTGAAGCATGATAGATCAGCAATTTCCCTTGTCCCCGCATGGCAGGGACGGGTAATGACAAGCACGTCAGAGGGTGACAACGGTTTCAGCTTTGGCTGGATCAACCGCGTATTGATTGCGTCACGAAAGGTACAGCCGCATATCAACGCATTCGGCGGTGAAGAACGTTTATGGCTCGGACCCGAAGGCGGGCAGTTTTCGATATTTTTCAAAAAAGGAACATCTTTTACCTACGATAACTGGCAAACCCCGGCATTTCTCGATACTGAACCATTTGAAATACTAAGCCAGACAGATTCTTCCGCACTGTTTGCATATGACGTTGAAACGGAAAATTACAGCGGAACACTTCTGAAATTCCGGCTCGAAAGGGGAGTTACTCTCCTCGCAGGCAAAGAGATCATCAGCCAGACCGGTGTAGATGTGACAGGATTGAACAGTGTTGCCTACAGATCTGATAATAAAATTATAAACAAAGGTGAGAATGAATGGAAAAAGCCGACAGGGCTGTTGTCTGTCTGGATGCTGGGAATGTTCAATCCATCTCCTGCAGTTGTTGTCGTGATTCCTTTCAAACCGGGCGACAATAATATAATGGGACCTCCTGTCAATGATAATTATTTCGGCAGGATATCTGACGACCGGCTGAAGGTAACGGATAAGCATATTTTCTTCAGGACAGACGGCAGGAGCCGGGGCAAAATAGGTATTCCCCCGTTAAGGGCAACAGGGACCATGGGAAGCTTCGATTCTGAAAATAATATACTGACATTATTAATATGCGAGCTGCCGGAAGGGAAAGCTGAATATGTAAATTCCTCGTGGGAGATCCAGGAGAATCCTTTTTCAGGAGATGCTCTCAATTCTTATAATGACGGTCCTCTGGAAGACGGATCACAGATGGGACCTTTTTATGAGCTTGAGACCTCCTCGCCTGCCGCGGCGCTGAAACCCGGAGAGAGCCTCATACATACCCAGTATACTATCCATCTGACAGGTGATCTGAAGCGGCTTGATAACGTTTCGCAGAAGATCCTTGGAGTGAGTATTGACGAAATAAAGGGTAAGTTCTGATTGTTCATTAAGAGTATGTATGTTATTTGTCTTTTAACTGATATTTGCCGAAATTGTATGGTCAAAATATTATTAATCACTAAACCTAAATATTATGAAGAAATCTCTACTCCTTCTCATTTCTGTCACTCTTTTATTGCTGGCCGGAAACCAGCAGCAAGGATTTGGACAAACCCTGCTTATTGATAATTTTGATTATGTGGCGGGGACAAATCTTACATCAAATGGATGGACAGCTCATAGTGGAGCTGGTACTAATGCGATAACAGTAAATTCAACCGGACTTACTTTTAGCGGATTTCCAGGATCAGGGATAGGACTTTCGGCACTTCTTGATAATACAGGAGAAGATGTTCACAGAGTTTTTACTCCGGTGACCACTGGTAATGTCTATTGCTCATTTATGTTAAACGTAGCTACAGTTTATAGTGATTATTTTTTCCATTTGGGAGGAGATCCTATTAGTACAATTTTCAGAGGTAAAACTTTTATTAACGGTACCGGCTCCAACTATAACATCGGACTTTCAAAAGGATCCAATACACCCACTCTTACAACTGGTGCTCCCTATTCAGCTGGGACTACTTATATTGTTGTCCTTAAATACTCGATTATAGACGGAACTACAAATGATGAAGTAAGTATGTTCATTTTTGACGGTTCAATCCCTGCTATAGAACCTTCTGCACCGACTATTGGTCCGCTTGCTGATGCATCACAAAGTGATATTGTACCGGCATCTGTTGCTTTACGTCAGGCAAACGCTGCTCAAAATTTTATAGTTGATGGAATTCGTGTTGCAACTACCTGGGTAGATGCAATCTCTGATATCTATCCCCCGGCAACCACCTTCAATCCTGCCAACGGTGCTGTCGATGTCCTGGTAAATGTTACTCCGACTATTACCTTTGACGAGGCTGTCAGAAAAACAGACGGTACTGAACTGGTAAATGCTGATCTTTCCACACTGGTGACATTTAAGAAAACCGACGGCTCAGGCGCCGATGTCGCATTTACTGCAACAATTGATGCTGCTAAGAAAGTGATAACAGTCACTCCCGCCGCTGCTCTCGATAACTCCCAGATCTATTACGTTGCGATCGGACCGGTTGAAGATGCCTCTGGAAATGAATCAACATTAAAAAGTGTTTCATTTACCACTGTTTCGGCAGTTACGCCCACTGTTACAGTTACCGGACCTGCTGGAGGTGAAGTATTCCATGCAGGAGACCCGGCAACCATAACGTGGACCTCTGCAAATATCGAAAATGTTAAAATTGAAGTATGGGCAAGGCAGGATGCAACATTATGGGAATGGATAACCCTGGTTGCCAGCATGCCGGCTGCCGCCGGTAAATTTGACCTGACTATCGCGGCAGACGCTATGTATGGAATCGAATACAAAATACGTATTTCTGATGTTACCAACTCTGCAGTTAATTCTGTAAGCCCCAACTTCACAATAATTGGAGTAGCAACGAGTCTTACCGATCTGAGGGCTAACTTCCTTATAGGAGATATCGTCAAAATAAGTTCTGAAGTTACCGTCACTTTCCTCAGGCCTATGAACCGTAACCAGAAATATGTACAGGATGCGGGTGCCGGATTGCTGATCGATGATAATGCAGGTATCCTTACAACAGTGGTGAACATAGGGGATAATATCTCAGGACTTGAAGGAACGCTCGGATCTTATGGCGGAGTACTGCAGATAGTTCCGACAGTTTCAACAGTTACTGTCGTATCGTCAGGTAACACTGTAACGATACCTGAAATGACAATTCCACAGTATACTGCCAACTATCAGAATTACGAGTCAATGCTCATAAAGCTGAAAGACGTTTATTTCCAGGGCGCTGACGGAAGCGCAACTTTCGCCTCATCAGCAAATTATACTCTTACCGATGGAACAAATACGGTAACCTTCAGAACGTTTTACGCAGGAGACGGAAATATTGTCGGAACTGTAATACCTGTCAGCCATCTTAATGTCACAGCAATTGCAGGATTCTTCAATGCAACAATCCAGGTTTACAGCCGTACGACCTCCGATTTCGAAGTGCTGACGGGGATGACTGATGCATCATCTAAAGAAATAAGTATGTATCCGGTACCCGCCACATCAATCCTGGGTGTACATAACATGAGGAATGTTAAGAATATCGAGATACTAGATCTGTCAGGGAAAGTGGTGATGTCAGTCAGCAATGGAAATGATGATGAAATACAGATACCGGTAAGCAAGCTGAATAAAGGAATGTATTTCATCAGGTTCAGTACAACTGACGGCAAGGTAATTAAGAGATTCATTAAACAATAATACCCTGGTACCATTCAGTAAGTATGTTTAAATCATAGTAAGGACGTTGCATGCAACGTCCTTACGTTATTATAAAAAATCATCACATTTGCAGTTACCCGTTATTGAATAATTAATGAGTGAGCCGTACAGAATATTATCTGTCCTTGTAATAATCATCCTGACGCTGGAAGGCTGCAGAAAGACACCCGAACCTCCTGATCCCGGGCAGCAGGTAGATTTTACTGCCTGTGTAAAGGCCGGTGAATCGTCTTCATTCGAAATTATGTCATTTAACCTGCAGGGATTCCCGAAAACCGGGTCGCTCACAATCCACACAGTCAGGGACCTCATCAATGCAGCAGATCCTGATATAATAGCCCTTCAGGAATTAATTAATGAATCTGATTTCGATGAGCTGCTTGAAGAGATGCCCGGCTGGGACGGAAGATTCAATCCTGGAAATAATGATGAATGGAACCTCGCTTTCCTCTTTAAGGAGTCTGAAGTATCCATCGACGATTCAAAAACACGGATCATTTATGATGATGACACCTATGCATTTCCAAGACCCCCGTTTGAGATATTTGTCACCCACCGGACGCTTAAACAAAGTGCATACCTTATAAATATTCATCTTAAATGCTGCAGCGGTGCCGAAAATGAAGCCAGGCGAAGGGATGCCGCCGTGAAACTCAACGAGTTCATACAAAATTCCCGGTCAGGCGATCCGGTGATAATACTTGGCGATTTTAACGATATCATCAGCGGGGAGAATTCTGCCGAAAACCAGTTCTATATATTTGTTGCAGCACGGGCTGAATACAGATTCACCGATATGCATATAGCCAAAGGCTCCCTTTTATGGTGGTCATACCCATCATGGCCAAGCCATATTGATCATATCCTTGTCACGAATGAGTTGTTCCAGCGGATAGATACTACTGTAGTTCTTAAAGCTGAGCCGTGCTATCCCGATTTTTTTGAGAATATCTCCGACCACCGCCCTGTTGAACTGATACTGAAATAGCTACCTCGATTTCTTTACTATTATAATATATACCGGGAAATGATCACTGTAACCTCCCTGGAATGTCGGACCCACATATGTCCTGAAAGGGTAATCCTTATACTGACCATCCGGCTGGGTAAGGAAAGGCTTGTTGAAAACACGTGCTTTGTAGAATTTGTATGTTGAATAATCATTACCCAGTAAAGCGGGTGTAATTATGATCTGATCGAAAAGATTCACTCCGTCGCGGTAATACAGTGAACCGATACCCTGTCTGAATAACGGGAACATCGCATTATACAGTTCTCCTTCCTTCAGCCTGCCAGGCTCGTCACTTGCTTTAAGGATCTGTCTTACGCTCTCATTTACCGGGTCATCATTAAGATCGCCCATGATCACGATTCTGGCATTTTTTTCGGTTCTCAGGATACTGTCTGCCAGGTGGCGTGTGAGCGCCGCAGCTTCATTGCGTCTCGGACGTGTAACAGACTCGCCGGAGCTTCTTGATGGCCAGTGATTTACAATAAAGCTCATCTTCTCACCATCAAACAGACCCGAGACGACAAGCTGGTCGCGTGTATATACCCTCTCATTCTTTTCATTGAAGATCCTCAGTTCGGGGCTGTCGGATGATGTTACCTTAAAAAAGCGGGACCGGTAAAGCAGAGCTACATCCACTCCCCTCAAATCGGGAGAATTGTAATGTACTATCTGGTAATTTGAACTTTTCAGAAGCGGATGAGAAATAAGGTCCTGTAGGACAGCCCGGTTTTCAATCTCGCAGACACCGAGCACAGCCGGTCCTCCCTTTATCCCTTCATCCTCCCCTATCCGCGATATTGCTTCCGCCAGACGGTCAATCTTAATATGGTATTTTTCAGATGTCCATTTATTAAGTCCTTCGGGTGTAAATTCTTCATCATCCACATTCTCTGAATCAATTGTATCAAACAGATTCTCTAGATTATAAAATGCTATCAGCCCTGCTTTCATGTCACCCTGGCCTGAAGCAAGGACCGGAATTATAAAAAGTATTAAAATTAGTGTGGTACGCGCCATTTATAAGATTTGAAATAAGGATACAGATCTGTAAAGTTAAAATTTATAAAGTAAACTTCAATTTTAGTGCCGGCACTCGGAATCTTATACTTCAAAATGCTATCTTTAAAAATCTCTTTTCTGCTTTTATGAAGCTCACCCGATTTGCATTAGTAACCCTGATATTAGCGTGCCTGCCGTCAGCTGCCCTGTCACAGCAGGGCACAGTAAAAGGAATTGTTGTTAACAGGGAAACAGGGAGTCCGGTCAGGGATGTCATTATTACATTGTCAACAGGAAAAATGATTTCGACGACTGATGAATTAGGCTACTTCAGCTTCACTGCCGATCCCGGAAATATCAACCTTTATTTTGACCTTCCCGGATTTGACCAGGCAACTGCGAATATAACTGTAAAACCACGTGAGATAACCGATGCCGGGAAGATAGAGCTGACGGATCAGAACTATTTTGACCAGAATCTGCCAACGATAAGCATATCAGACGGAGGTGACGACGACGATATGGGCTCTCAGGCGATCCAGGGACTGCTGAACTCATCAGCCGATGTCTTTGTCTCAGCAGCAGCCTATACATTTGGTCCGCTTTATTTCAGGATAAGAGGTTATGAGCAGCAATATTCACTGGTGACTTTAAACGGTTTTGTCCTGAATGATGTCGAATCAGGAATCCCGTATTTCTCAAACTGGGGCGGACTGAATGATGTGATGCGTAACACGATGATCACTTCGGGACCCGATCCGATCGGATACCTGTTTGAGCCTGTAGGTGGAATATCCAGGATAATAACACGAGCATCCGAATACAGGGCCGGAGTAAAAGCTGTGTATTCCCTCTCAAACCGTACATACCGCAACAGGGCCATGGCGACATACTCAAGTGGGATGCTTGATAATGGCTGGGCATTTACAGGTTCATTCTCCTACAGGTGGAGCGAGCAGGGTTATGAACCGGGTACATTTTATAATGCAAAGTCGTTTTTCATAGCTGCCGAAAAGCGGATAAACAGCAGGCATAGTCTGAATCTCACTGCGCTTGATGCAATCTACAGACGGGGTGTTGCCGGTGGTTCAACACAGGAAGCGTACGATCTTGCAGGGTCCAATTATTACAATCCTTACTGGGGTTACCAGAATGGAGAGGTAAGAAACGCAAGAGTAAGACATTCGAACAAACCGCTGATGACGCTTAAACATATCTGGGACCCTGCTGACAATATAAATATACAGACTACAATAGGGTATTGGGGAGGAGTGGGCGGATATACCGCTCTTAACTGGTACGATGTTGAGGATCCGCGACCTGATTATTACAGGAAACTGCCAGGCTACTTCACCGATCCTGACGATCAGCAGGAAATTGCCATAACATGGAAGGACCCTGCTGTCAGCCAGATAAACTGGGATTACTTTTATTTTGCGAACAGGAAAAATCTTTTTACGGTTTCTGACGCAAACGGTATTTCCGGAAATGAAGTTACCGGCAACAGATCAAAATATATTGTCGAGGACCGGAGGAATGATCTGTCCCGGTTCCAGTTTAACACAAGGCTAACCTGGGATTTAACCCAGCGGCTGAATATAACGGGGGGAGCGGTTGCCGACATTTACAATGGTCATAATTTCAATGTAATAGATGACCTTCTTGGGGGCGAATACTGGCTTGATATAGATCAGTTCGCGGAGAGAGATTTTCCGAATGATCCCCTTTCCCC
>JADDYF010000100.1 GCA_015712185.1 Bacteroidales bacterium | reverse complement strand
AAGATAATAGGAATAGGTCTTTTGTACAGATACGGCTATTTCAGACAGAAGCTTGGGACCAAAGGTGAGCAGATGGCAATATACGAGGCTGAAGAGTTTTCGCGGCTCCCTATAAATCCTGTTAAAAGCCCTGATGGCACTCATCTCTCTGTAAGCCTTGTCTGGCCGGGAAGAACTGTAAAGATACGTATCTGGGAAGCAACGATTGGCAAGGTAAAGCTTTTGCTCCTTGATACCGATTTCGATGACAACACTCCTGAAGATCGTACCGTCACCCATTATTTATATGGCGGCGACCATGAGAACAGGCTGAGACAGGAGCTTATCCTTGGGATTGGCGGTATAAGGGCACTGGTTGCATTGGGAATTAAACCCGATCTGTATCACAGCAATGAAGGACATTCAGCATTCATCAGCTTTGAAAGACTCCGGGCATTAATTGAAGAGAATCATCTCACATTCAATCAGGCGCTTGAGGCTGTCAGAGCCTCCACACTGTTTACAACCCATACTCCCGTTCCTGCAGGGCACGATGCATTTGACGAGGATCTCCTGCGTAAATATATATCGCATTATCATGCTCGGATGAATATCACATGGGACGAGCTTATGGCGCTGGGACGTTGTGAAAGCGATGCAGACAGAAAATTCAATATGAGCTTTCTTGCCACACGAATGTCGCAGGAAGTTAACGGGGTCAGCAAGCTTCATGGTGAGGTAAGCCAGGGTATGTTCAATAAACTATGGCCCGGGTACCTCAAGGAAGAGCTTTTTATCGGACATGTGACAAACGGAGTTCATTTTCCAACATGGCTTGCTCCTGAATGGAAACAGGTTTATAAGGAGATAACAGGAGACGTCCACTTCGACCAGACAGACAGGAACCTCTGGGAGAAACTATATAATGTTGAAGATAAGAAAATATATGATGTAAAGAAGGGACTTAAAAAGGAGTTGTTTGCACGGATAAGGAGGATGCTGCAGACTGAAATGATAGAAAAACATGTTAGTCCGCGAACCCTCCTTAATATCAGCACTCATCTTGACGAGAAAGCCATGACTATCGGCTTTGCCCGGCGTTTTGCCACCTACAAGAGATCAACCCTCCTGTTCAGGGATCTCGACCGGCTTGCACGCATCGTAAATAATCCCGAAAAACCGGTTCAGTTTATATATGCAGGGAAAGCCCATCCAAATGACGGCGGCGGGAAGGATCTTATAAAAAGGATATTTGAGATATCGCAGATGCCACAGTTTGCCGGGAAAGTGATATTCCTTGAGAACTATGACATTGAGATGGCAAAGTACCTTGTCAGGGGTGTGGATATTTGGCTGAATACCCCTACCAGGCCGCTTGAAGCCTCGGGAACGAGCGGTGAAAAGGCTGTCATGAACGGAACCATCCACTTCAGCGTTCTCGATGGCTGGTGGGTTGAAGGTTACAGGGCTTATGCCGGCTGGGCTCTGCCGAAAAAAAGATCATTCGAGAACCAGGAGCTCCAGGATGACGTCGATGCCGAAACAATTTATAATATGCTTGAATATGAAATAGTTCCGGCATATTACTCATTTAACGACCAGGGTGTTCCGGTGGAATGGATCAGCCATATAAAAAATACAATGGTGAAAATCGCCCCGGAGTTTACTATGAAAAGGATGATTGATGATTATTTTGAGAAGTATTATACGAGGCTCCATACCAGAAGCAAATACCTGACAGCAAACGATTTTGAGAAAGCAAAGGCGCTCGCAGCCTGGAAAAAGACAATGAGGGATGAATGGGATAACATTGAAGTGCTGAACTACAGTTTTGAAAGGCCAAAGGAGAATGTCTATCATTCAGGTCATGACTACAGGGCTGAAATAGCGCTTAATGTCAATAAGATCCCGAAGGAAAATGTCGGTGTGGAGTTTATCGTTACACACATGACAAAGAAAGGGGAACATGAGTTTATTGCCAGCAAGGAGTTTGTAATCGTCAGCCACAAAAGCTCCAAATGTTTGTACAGGGCAAATCTGGTACCCGAGAAAGCCGGAACATTCTTTTACGGGATCCGAATATATCCTAAACATAAAGACCTCCCGCATAAGCAGGATTTCTATCTTCTCAGGTGGATTGATTAAATATCGGTCGCCTTCCTTACTGTCTCTTTCCTGAATACAAGGGCAGTACGCGAGGGAAGATAGAGATACAGGTAGAAGGGTAAATTGATAGCATACCTTTCGGTCTTCCTGGTCGATGTATATATTGTCTTCCTGTCTACACGATCGAATCCTCCAAACATCGGATCATCTGAATCGAGGACAATCCTGAATTTGCCTTTGACAGGTATTCCATAATCGGTGAAGGATGTGGCAGGATGGAAATTGAACGCGAACAGCAGGTCTCCCCTCATGAATACTATCACCTTGTCGTGGTTATTATCATAGATCCTGTGTACAAAAAGGTCATCAAGCATCCTGAAATCGTGGTAAAGCTTCACCATTTGCCTGTCGAAGCTGGCGAGATACTGATATTTAAGATCCTTGTTCTCCACCAGATGCCATTGTCTGCGTGCATATTTATAGCTCCAGTTATTCCCCTCACGCGGAAAATCAATCCATTCGGGATGACCGAATTCATTTCCCATAAAGTTAAGATATCCGCCTCCTGAGGTTGCAAAGGTTATCAGCCTTATCATCTTGTGGAGGGCTATACCCCGGTCAATGGTAAAACTATGGTAATTCTTAGTCATCCCGGTATACATTTCAGCATCTATCATTCTGAAGATAAGTGTCTTGTCTCCAACCAATGCCTGGTCGTGTGATTCGCAGTAGGAAATGATCTTTTCTTCAGGTCTGTGCTGGGTCAGTTCGTGAAATAATGTACCCATATCCCAGAATTCATCAGGTGTTTCCTTGGTCA
>JADDYF010000078.1 GCA_015712185.1 Bacteroidales bacterium | reverse complement strand
CCGTGCTATCATAACTCAAAGAAAACTATTACCTAAAGTACGTAAGATAATTAACAGGCTTCCATACCTTGAATTCATAATTGTTGTCGATGATCAGGGAACAAAAAAGCTTGACAAAAAGGAGATTGCTTTTAACCTTCAGGAAATGCCATCTGTTCAGAATATGGTTATTTTCCCGACTAAAGCTGAATCACCATCGGTATTACACTATACATCAGGAACTACCGGGCAGCCAAAAGGAGTAAAACATGTTCATTATTCTCTTATTTCCCAATATATTACTTCAAAGTGGATTCTTGACCTTCAGGATAATGATATTTACTGGTGCACAGCTGACCCCGGATGGGTAACTGGTACTTCTTACGGAATAATCGGACCATGGAGCCTGGGAATTACCCAATGTATTCTGGATGCCGGCTTCTCTGCACATACATGGTATAAATTCATTGAAAAGTACAAGGTTTCAATGTGGTATTCGTCACCAACTGCTATCAGATCATTAATGAAAGCCGGTAAGGAAATTGTAAGAGGTTATGACCTGTCAAGTTTGCGTTATCTGACCAGTGTCGGAGAGCCCTTAAATCCGGAAGCAGTAATCTGGTCTGAGAAAATTTTCGGAAAGCCATTTCATGATACTTACTGGCAGACAGAAACTGGTTCTATAATGATCACGAATTTCCCTGGAATGAAGGTTAAACCAGGATCAATGGGGAAACCTTTCCCCGGTATTACTGCGACAATACTTGACCCAAAAACATACGATCCGGTAAAGAAATCAGGGGATATGGGACTTCTCGCTTTTAAGCCCGGTTGGCCATCTATGATGAGGACTTATTGGAATAATAATGAAAAATACCAGGAGAAGTTTGTAAACGGATGGTATATTACCGGCGATAAAGCACGAATCGATAATGAAGGGTATTTCTGGTTTATTGGCAGAGATGATGATGTTATCAATACAGGAGGCCATCTTATAAGTCCGTTTGAAGTAGAATCAGCTCTTCTGGAACATCCTGCAGTAGGAGAATCTGCAGTTGTTGCAAAGCCAGATGAAATAAATATGGAAGTGGTTAAAGCATTTATTTCCCTTAAACCTGGTTTTATTCCCGGTCAGGAACTTGAGCTGGAAATAATGAACTATATAAGAAAAAGGCTCTCCTCAGTAGCAATGCCGCAGGAGATTGAATTCATTGATAAATTACCAAAAACAAGAAGCGGGAAGATCATGAGAAGGCTTTTGCATGCCAGGGAGTGGGGTGAGGAAATCGGAGATACATCAACACTTGAAGATGACTGAGTAACATATTGTAATTATAATGTCATTAATTTAAAATCAGGGGTATGGAAAAACTTAATTTGGAAGAGATGAAAGACCTTATCTTAAAGTATATTATCAAAGAATATATGGAAGATGAGGATGCAGAGATAACCTATGAAACACCATTAATTTCAAGTGGTTATGTTGATTCCTTTTCAATGGTTTCATTACTGGTGTTTCTTGAGAATAAATTCAAAATTAAAATTCCTCCCGGTAAAGCTACTCCTGAAGCATTTGACAATGTAAATAAAATAGTTGAATTGGTTAATCAATACCTTTGATAATTGAACACATATTTTTTCATCTCCAAAAGGTGATCAGGCTGACATCTTTCATTAAACAGAAATAATAACTCACAGCTTGACAAAATGTCGGCTTCCGAATTATAGGGGAACCGACATTTTGACGAATGGAAAGTAAATGTACATTAATAAATATGCTGTTTAATAATCCACAAGCGGGTAATTAGTATTTTTAAAATCTGAAATTTATTTGATGTTGAGAATATTATAGACTCCCAAAGGATACGATAGCATGATTTTTAATTCTATTGAATTTGCAATATTCCTTGTAATAGTATTTTTTCTCTATTGGTTTGTTACTTACAAGAATCTCAGAGTACAGAATTCATTACTTTTATTAGCATCTTATGTTTTCTATGGTTGGTGGGATTGGAGATTCTTATTTTTATTGATATCACTTTCGGTTGCTAATTATTTTATTGGAATCAGGATAGACAAAAATACTTTAAAGAAGTGGAGTAAGATTTGGCTTATTGCAGGGTTGATCCTGAATCTTGGAATTCTCGGTGTTTTCAAATATTATAACTTTTTTGTTGATAGTTTTATTGACCTTTTTTCACACCTTGGCTATACTATACCAGCATCCACCACAAAAATTATCCTCCCCCTCGGAATCAGTTTTTATGTATTTATTTCCTTAAGTTATATCCTGGATATTTATAAAAACACCCTGTCTGCGAACAGAAATATTATTGAGGTGTTATTAGCTCTTGGCTTTTTCCCGATAATCCTTGCAGGTCCGATACAACGGCCCTCTTCTTTGTTACCTCAGATTGCAACAAAACGGGAGTTTAATTATGATTCCGCAGTTGATGGGCTGAGGCAAATATTATGGGGTCTATTTGTAAAGGTTGTTATTGCAGATAGTTTAGCACATTATGTCGATGAAATATTTTCAAATTATGCTGGCTATACCGGAAGTA
>JADDYF010000071.1 GCA_015712185.1 Bacteroidales bacterium | reverse complement strand
ATTGATCCATACCATTTTGTGAGATAATCACTGAAAGTAAAGTACCCGTAGAAAGCTGCTATAACTGTAAGCAGCACTCCGACATTTACAAAATGACGCTTTGTTATGTATTCCTCAAGGTGATAGATTTTTCTGTATATCCACATCAGAATTATAAGCAGGCCGGTACCTGAAAAGACAGCAGCGATGACAAAATAGGGTCCGAAAATTGTTGAATGCCAGCCTGGCTGCAGAGTAACACCGAATATCCATGCAAGAACAGAATAAACGATAATTGCGATCGCAATTATCATTGCTGACATAATTGTCCTTGCGTTTGATAACAGTTTTTTCTGTTTAGGAGCCCCAGTGTATCCCAGTGAAAGGATTTTATAAAACTTCCTTTTCCAGGGAGGAACCTTAAGTCCCTTATAGTCGCGCAATATAGCAAAATCCTCAATAAATGAAAGGTACAGATATATAAAACACCCGATCAGGTCTGTAGAAATAGCAATGACGTCCCAGGTAATTGGTGACTGTATCCTGGGGTGAATAAAAAGGAAGTACAATCTGTCAAGCCGGCCTATACAGAAGAAAATAAAAAAGGGACCTATGACCAGTGATATTACCGTGATCAGCTCTGCCAGTCTTATCACAGGTTTTCTCCATCCGGTATGGAAAAGGTGCAGGACACCGGAGATAAGTGCACCTGAATAGCTCAGACCCATAAAAAAGATAAAATTCACGATATAAAAGCCCCAGACAACATTATCCCTCATACCGGTTACAACATGACCTTTATCAATCTGCAGGATCAATCCATAAATCCCTAAAAGAAAGAAAGCCATGAACACAGCAAATGTAATATACCAGCCTGTGCCTGTCCTCTCAATTTCAGGTGTAAGGTCTTTCAGAAGTTTTTCGTCAGATTGCATACTCATTTGTATTCGGAAGTTTGTTAACGTGGCCCGACTTTTTTGTATCGTCCTTTTATATCCTCATCATAACCATCAAGGCCTCTTTCAACAGGAAACATTCTCTGGTTTGGAGGCAGATAGTAAACACTTGGCAACGTACCAAGTTCTTCCCGGTATCTGAAACCAGCTCTGTCAAGCATTAATTTGCTGAACCTGACAGTCTCTTCACCATTTGTAACTGTATCTTCAAGAATATCCCCGAAATAGATAACTCCCATGGGGCATGCTGTTACACATCGCGGAAGTAAATTCTTCCGGAGGTTATCGGCACAGAAAACACATTTTCCCACGGTTCCTTCAACAGGAGGAATATTAGTCTCGGGATCATATGCGTGTCCTTCAGGTAATTTAACTTCCGGATCTTTCCAGTTGAATACTCTGGCAGAGTAAGGACAACCGGTCATACAGAATTTGCATCCGATACACCTTTGATTATCCACCAGAACAATCCCATCGGGGCGTTTGTATGTGGCGCCAACAGGGCAAACACTTACACACATCGGCTTATCGCAGTGAAAGCATGGCCTGGGGAACCAGTATTTTGCAGTATGCATATCATCCTGAAGAAGGTATAACTTTATCCATTCATGGTCCTTTGGAAGCATATGACCCTCCTGGCAGGCTTCAACGCACTTCCTGGCATTTTTGCACTTTGCCAGGTCGATTACCATTCCGAATTTCCTGTTTGGCAATCCTTTTCTTGCTTCCTCCTTAAGATCTGCAACTATTTCCCTGGCAGGTTTAATGTCATCCTGATCAACTTCAACAAGGTTACCCTCCGGAGAAAGCAGCTTTACAGTTTTACCTGATTTTGTATTCTCTCTGCCAGAAAGTATTGCGGGTCCGCCAACTCCGGCAATTGATATTGCTCCTGCTCCGACACCCATTTTTTTCAGGAAATTCCTCCTCGAGGATTTTACCTGTTTGCTGTTGTTTTTATCTTTCATTAAATCTTTTCGAAATCATTATTACTCATCAGACCGATGATATCCGGTTATCATTCCCCAGAAAAGAGAGAATGGCCTGGCTCCTAGTGTACATGTGTATATATGAATGATCATGAAAACTGAAAGAAGAAATCCCATTGAGATATGCAATACATCATTAAGTACCAGTCCGCTTATTCCGAAAATGTTATTGATAGCAATCTCGGGAAATAACAGGACAAATCCGGAAATGATGAGCAATGGCATCCCTAAATACATTGCCAGAATGTATGTAAACTTCTGCAATGGATTGAATTTACGTTCCTTCGTTACAGGAAAGGGGTGCTTCTCACCCTTAAACATTCCAAATGCATAATACCGACCCTGCTTCATAAGATCAGACCAGAAGTGCTCCTTCCTGATCCTGTAAAACTTGCCATTCCCGGTAAACAGGTTACCAATAAAAAACACTACATAACTGGCTGTAAGGATCATTGCTGCCACGTTATGCCATTTGACCGCCTTGGCGAAACCGACAGTGTAGGAATTGTTTTCCATATCGGTATATTGCATGCTTAATCCGGTAACAATCAGAATTATAAACAAAAGAGCGTTTAACACATGCCATATCCGAATCCATTTAGGGTATAAATACATAATAATCTCTCTTTAAAGTGTTTTTTTACCCCTCCTGATTCTGAAAATCATATGAACTGCGATTGCACCAAGTGTCAGGAAAAGAATAATCAGGCTCACAAGGCTCAGAAATTCATTCCGGTTGGCTCCGATAACATAAGATTCATTAAGGATAATGCCA